>CAZAPC010000013.1:0-16386 GCA_964486875.1 uncultured Planctomycetales bacterium | reverse complement strand
GTCAAAGGCTTAAGCACTTCTTATGGCCAGCCTACAGGGGCAGTATACGGTTTTGTCAATATTTTAAATAAGATATTAAAGGATGAGCGACCGGGTTATATTGCTGTATGTTTTGATGTCTCCCGCGATACCTTTCGATCCCGGAAGTTTTCGGATTATAAAATACAGCGTCCTAAGATGCCGGATGATCTCTCTAGCCAGATTCCGTTGATTAAGGAGATTATATCCGGGTATGGTTTTTCGATTATTGAAAAGGAAGGTTTTGAGGCGGATGATATTATTGCCGGCCTCTCTAGGCAAGCTGCGTCTTCCGGTATCCCCGTAACTATAGTAAGTTCTGATAAAGATATGTTGCAATTAGTAAGCGATGACATTTTAGTCTTAAATCCTTATAAGGGTTCCGGTTTATTGTACGGCAAGGAAGAAGTCTTTAAGGATTTTGGCGTTGCCCCTGCCCAGATTCCCGATGTCTTAAGCCTTACGGGAGACGCCGCGGATAATATACCCGGAATACCCGGCATCGGAGAGAAGACCGCGGTTAAGTTAATCCTTGAATTTGGTTCTTTGGATAAGCTGCTTAATAACATTAATGGTATAAGTAATGAGAAGATCAAGGGCGCAATTAAAGGGAATATTGATAGGGTAAGGTTGAATAAAGAACTGATTTTTCTATCTGGCTCCCTTAATATAGGGCTGGACTTAGAGAAATTAAAATTAGGCAAACGGGACTCAGGGAAATTAGCGTCTTTATTCAGGAGGCTTGAGTTTAAGAGGTTCCTGGCAACCCTTGAGCCGGAAAAAGAAAGTTTTCCTTGCGCGCCGCTATATGAATGCAGAGATTCAGAACTTAAGGACGCTTTTTGCCCGGGAAAAGAGTTATTCTTATCCGTGGATAATCAGGGGGTCTTCTTTTATTTTCAGGGCAAAGCGATGCGTATCGGTAAAATCGGCGCTAATTTTAAGAAATTATTATCTGACCCAAGAGTCAAGAAAGTCGGGCATGACCTGAAGAAGGCAAAAGTAATCCTGGGCAGAGAGTCTATAGCTGTAAACGGTTTATATTTTGATACGATGATCGCCGCCTATCTTTTAAACCCTTCAAGGCCGGGATATGATTTAGAAAGTATTGCCATGGATTTTCTGGATCCTTCGCTTTTGGCAAGTCCTGTAAACCCGGAAAAAAAGCTTAACCTGATAAGGATGCTCATGCCTGAATTGGAGAATAAGCTCAAAGAAAAAGAACTCTTTAAGCTATTTACGGATATAGAAATGCCCCTAGCCGATGTCTTAGCGCAGATGGAACTTTACGGGGTAAAGCTGGATTTAAAGTTATTGACCTCTCTTTCCAAAGAGTTAGAAAAAAGACTTAAATCTTTAATGCGCGATATCTACGAATTAAGCGGCTCTAAATTTAATATTAATTCTCCTAAGCAGTTAAGAGTAATTTTATTTGAAGTCCTTAAGCTCCCCGTAATTAAACGTACTAAAACAGGGCCCTCTACTGACGAAGAAGTTTTAAGCAGGCTGTCGGGCAGGCATAGGCTTCCGGAATTGTTGTTAGAGTATCGTCAGCTGACTAAACTTAAAACAACCTATATTGATCCGTTACCTTCGCTGGTTGATAGCAGGACGGGTAGGTTGCATACCTCTTTTAATCAGTGCGCAACGGAAACAGGCAGGCTCAGCTCCAGCAACCCGAATCTGCAGAATATCCCGGTCAGGACTGAAATCGGAAGTAAAATCAGGCGCGGGATAACTGCTTCTGATAAGAACGGTTTGCTTGTTTCTTGCGATTATTCTCAGATAGAATTAAGGATACTCGCTCATCTTTCAAAAGACATAAATCTTGTTACAGCTTTTAACTCCGCAAGCGATATACATAAGATTACCGCAGGGCTGATTTACGGGGTAAGGGAGAGCGATGTTACAGACCAGATGCGCGATACTGCAAAGAGGGTTAACTTTGGCATTGTTTACGGCCTTACTTCTTTTGGGTTAAGCCGCGACTTGGGAATTTCTATTGGAGAAGCTCAGGCGTTTATTGAAGCCTACTTTTTAAGGTATCCTAAAGTCAGGGATTATATCGAAGAGGAGATAAAGATAGCTGAAAAGAAAGGTTTTGTGACTACTATTCTGGGCAGAAGAAGATATATCCCGGAGATTAACAGTAAAAATATGTCAATCCGGCAGTTTGCCCAGCGGCAGGCAGTAAATACTCCGATACAGGGGTCTGCCTCTGATTTAATTAAATTGGCAATGATTAATATCCAGGCGGATATAGAGAAAAAGTCACTGAGGGCAAAAATGGTCCTGCAGGTTCACGATGAATTATTGTTTGATTTGCCAAAAGAAGAGCTATCTTCTTTAGTTGGCTTAGCGCGGGATAAAATGGAGAAAGTCCTTAAGCTTGATGTCCCCGTGGTAGTAGATATAAAACAAGGTGCCAATTGGCTGGAGATGAAAGAGGTATGAAGATAGTTATATGTGCTTCTGAGGTTGTCCCTTTTGCCAAGACCGGAGGCCTGGCAGATGTGGCGGGGGCATTGCCTTTAGCCCTGGAGAAAGAAGGGCATGATGTTGTTATCGTGATGCCTGGCTATAGGCAGATAGATAAAGAAAAGTTCGGTATACAGAAGATAAATCATGATATTTCGTTTTGTGTAATCGGAAATAATATTAAGGTCTATTTTATCGAAAGCCAGCAGTATTTCGACCGCCAAGGCCTATACCAAGATGAAAACGGAGACTATAAGGATAATTTAGAGCGGTTTGCGTATTATTGCCGCAGGACACTGCATCTATTGAAAGAGGTTAACTTTCCTTGTGATATTATACATGTGCATGATTGGCAGGCTTCCCTTATCCCGGTGTATTTAAGAACAGTTTACTCCGGAGATAAATTTTTTAAGAATACGCGTTCACTCTTAACCGTGCATAATATAGGCTACCAGGGCGTTTTCTCAAAAGACGAATTTCTAAGGCTCGGGCTTGATTGGGAGCTCTTTGATGTCGAGGGGATTGAATTCTATGGCAAGATTAATATCCTAAAAGGAGGTTTGGTATTCTCTGATCTTATCAATACCGTAAGCCCCACATATTCAAAAGAGATAAAGATGCGGGAGTTTGGCTTTGGGCTTGAGGGAGTATTGAATAAACGTAGCCAATCTCTCTATGGGATATTAAACGGTCTGGACTATAGTATTTGGAATCCGCAGGAAGATAATCTCATCGCTTCTAAATATTCTTACTTAGACCCAGGGAGAAAGGCGATAAATAAGGCAGATTTACAAAGATCATGCAACCTGCCTGTTTTAAGTAATGCGCCTTTGTTTGGCCTTGTCTCTAGGCTCGCAGAACAGAAAGGCATTGATATACTTTCTGAAGCAATTGAAGATGTATGTAAAATGGGTTCGCAAATAGTGATTTTAGGGGTAGGGGATTTTAAGTATGAAAATCTATTGAAGAGAGCGGCAAAAAGATTCCCGGAGGCAATTTCGCTTAATATTCGGTTTGACGATTCCCTTGCGCATAAGATCTACGCCGGTTCTGATTTTTTCTTAATGCCTTCTCGGTATGAGCCCTGCGGCTTAGGGCAGATGATCGCCTTAAAATACGGGTCTATACCGATTGTTTTTAAGACCGGGGGATTGGCTGATACGGTAACAAGAAAAAACGGTTTTTACTTTACTTCCTACAGCACAGATGATTTAATCGTGGCGGTTAAAAAGGCGATTTCTTTATTCTCGGATAAGAATAAATTTAGTACTTTTGTATCTCAGGTAATGAAGTGCGATTTCTCCTGGAAGAAAGCAGCCAAGGAGTACGTAAGGCTATATGAAAAAGCAACGGGTAAATAAAAGAGTTGTTATCGGCGTAACTGGGATATTCGGTAGCGGTAAGAGTACGGTCTCCCGTATCCTTAGGGCTTTTGGCTTAAAGGTTATCGATGCGGATAAAATAGCGCACGGCTATCTTCTGCCGAAAACTAAAACTTACAAGGCAATAGTTGGTTTTTTCGGTAAAGGTATTTTAAGCCCCGGACGGAAGATTAACCGTAAAAGGCTTGGGAGCCTGGTCTTTGGAAACCGCAAGCTTCTTGATAAGCTAAATAGTATCATACATCCTAATGTAATCAGGGACATCAAGCTTAAATTAAAAAAGACAAAAAACGGAATTGTTGTCTTAGATGCGCCTTTATTATTGGAAGCGGGATTGAAAAAACTGGTTGATAACCTGGTTGTAGTTATAATAGATAGGGATGAGTTATTAAGGAGAATGATCCGGAGGACATATTTAAAGAAGGCGGAGATCGTAAGCCGCATAAGATCCCAGATTCCCCTGTGCCGTAAAACGCGCGCAGCGGATTTTATTATAGATAATAGCGGAAGTTTTAAAGATACAAAAAAGCAGGTAAAGATAATATTAAAGAAAATTCAAGGAGGAAGTTGTGGAGAAACTAGAGATTAAGAGTTTGAAGGAAATGAAGATAAGTGAACTTAACAAGCTGGCAAAGGAATTGAATGCCAATGGTACAAGCGGCTTGAGAAAACAGGATTTGATTTTTAAGATTCTTCAGGCCCAGGCCGAGAAAGAGGGTCTTATGTTCGGGGAGGGGGTTTTAGAGATTCTCCCTGAGGGGTTCGGGTTTTTGAGAAGCCCGAATTATAATTACCTGCCTTGCCCCGATGATATATATATTTCTCCTTCGCAGATAAGAAAGTTTGATTTAAGAACCGGGGATACTGTTTCCGGGCAGATACGCCCTCCGAAAGAAGGAGAGAAATATTTTGCCTTGCTTAAGGTAGAAGCGGTTAATTTTGAAAATCCCGAAGAGGTGAAAGAGAAAGTCCTATTTGATAATCTTACGCCTGTTTATCCCCATGACCCCTTTGGCCTTGAGACTAAGCCGGATGAAGTTTCCATGAGGATTATGAATTTGCTTGCCCCGATAGGCAAGGGACAGCGCGGCCTGATCGTTGCCCAGCCATATAGCGGTAAGACCGTATTTTTACAGAAGATAGCTAATGCCATTACTACAAATAACCCGGATGTTATCCTGATTGTGCTTTTAATTGATGAGCGTCCTGAAGAGGTAACGGATATGCAAAGGCACGTTAAAGGCGAAGTTATATCTTCTACTTTTGATGAGCCTCCGGAAAGGCATGTGCAGGTAGCTGAGATTGTCCTGGAAAAGGCTAAAAGGCTTGTCGAGCATAAGCGGGATGTAGTAGTATTATTAGATAGCATTACCCGTTTGGCCCGTGCTTATAACTCGGTTGTACCCCACAGCGGTAAGGTTCTTTCCGGAGGCGTGGATTCCAATGCCTTGCAGAAGCCTAAAAGGTTCTTTGGGGCAGCACGCGCGGTTGAAGAAGGGGGTAGCCTGACGATTATCGCCACTGCCTTGGTAGATACGGGAAGCCGCATGGACGAAGTTATCTTTGAAGAATTCAAAGGTACAGGTAATATGGAAACTCAATTGGATAGAAACTTGTTTCAACGCAGGATTTACCCGGCTATTGATATTAAGCGTTCAAATACGCGCCATGAAGAGCTTTTGGTTAAGCCCGATGTCCTCCAGAAGACCTGGATCTTAAGGAAGGTGCTTAACGAATTAAGTAACGTGGAGGCAATGGAGCTTTTGATCGAGAAGCTGAGCAAGACTAAGAATAATGAAGAGTTTTTAAATAGCATGAATCAGTAATTTACCATAAAATAAAAATAAGGAGGAATAACGATGAAAGATAAAGTACATCCTAATTACAAAGATAGCACTATAGTCTGCGCCTGCGGGGAGACTATCCATACCCGTTCTACGCGCCCGAGCATACGGGTTGAAATTTGTTCTAAATGCCATCCGTTTTTCACCGGAAAGCAGAAGTTTGTGGATTCCGCCGGAAGGGTGGATAAGTTTATGAAAAAATACGGGAAGAAATAACCCGGTTTTAACTTGTAAATTTTAATTCTATGTTTAAGAAATTGGAAAAATTAGAGTCGCGTTACGAAGAATTGGAGCAGCTTTTAGTCTCTCCGGATGTCCTTTCCGACCGTGATAAATCAAATAAAATAGCGAAAGAGCTTGCCGGTATAAGAGAGCCGGTAACTTTATTCCGGGAACATAAAAGGGTAATAAAGGAATATTCTGAGCTTGAGGCTGTGCTTAAAGAAAAGCACGATAAGGATTTCGTAGATCTGGCAAAAAAAGAACTCGAGGAGCTTAGGGCAAGAGAGATTGAGATAGAGGAGAAGATAAAGATATCTCTTACCGAAGAAGATGGTGATGCAGGAAGGGATATTATTGTGGAGATAAGGCAGGGTACAGGAGAGGATGAGGCGGGACTTTTCGCCGCTGATCTTTACCGCATGTACAACAAGTATGCGGTGAATAAGGGATGGGTGGTTGAGCTTATGTCTTCTGCTTCTAACGAATCAGGCGGGATTAAAGAGGTCTCTTTTAGCGTTAAAGGTAAGGATGCCTATAAAAGGCTTAAGTTCGAGAGCGGCGTGCATCGTGTGCAGCGCGTTCCGGTAACCGAGGCGCAAGGGAGGATTCATACCTCTACCGCAACCGTTGCGATATTGGTAGAGCCGGAGGATGTGGATCTTATAATTGAACCCGATGATTTAAGAATAGATACATACCGTTCAAGCGGTCCCGGAGGGCAGCATATGCAAAAGACTGATTCGGCAGTCCGGATTACGCATATTCCAACCGGGGTTGTAGTTGCCTGCCAGGATGAAAGATCGCAGACTAAAAATAAAGTTAAGGCAATGAGGATATTAAGGGCTAAGCTATTGGATGCGAAAAAAGAGGCGGAGTCAAAGAAGCTGTCGCAGGAAAGAAAAAGCCAGATAGGCTCCGGTGATAGAAGCGAAAAGATACGCACCTATAATTTTCCCGATAGGCGTGTTACTGACCACCGCATAAATTTTACCACCCATTCCCTGGAGGCAGTATTGGAAGGGGAGTTTGACGAGATATCCGATGCCCTTATTAAAGCATCAAAAGAAAGATCGCAAGAAGAATAATGACTGAACCAGAATTGCTATTCACTCAGGTTTTAGGCTGCAGGAGGGACGCGCTTTATCTTGATAAAAACCTGTGTTTGACCCAGGACCAAGCTTATTTTATCTCTTCTGCCCTCAAGCGCAGGATGGCAGGTGAGCCGATACAGTATATATTGGGCGCAACTGAGTTTATGGGGTTTAATTTTAAACTTAATAAACATGTGCTGATACCGCGCCCGGAGACTGAAATCTTAGTTGAAACCGTATTAAAATATGCCGGCAGCCTTCCTTGTCATGAAAACCGGATATTGGAGCTAGGGGCAGGTTCGGGGTGTGTCGCGGTCTCATTAGCAAAATTACTTCCTTACTTTAAGATTACCTCAACGGATATATCCCGGGAGGCTTTGAAAATAGCGGCTTTGAATTCAAGATTAAACGGGGTAACGGATAACTTAGTATTTATATTGAGCGATTTATTCAATTCTTTGCCGCCGTTTAAAAACCGATATTCGATGTGCGTTTCTAATCCGCCTTACGTAACAAGTAATGATATCGAAAGGTTGCAGCCTGAGATAAGATTTGAACCGCGAGTTGCTTTAGACGGTGGGATTGACGGTTTAAACTTCTACAGGAGGATTATTGATGAAGCTTCCGATTATTTGCCTGACCAGGGCTTTTTGATTATGGAGATGGGCTTTAACCAGCGTCAGGCGATAGAGGAAATCTTTTGTAAATCTGGCCGGTTCAAAATAATCGAAGTAATCAGGGATTATAATAGTTTAGACAGAGTTATCGTAGCAAGGAAAGGCTAAATAAAAATGGATAAATTAATAATTGAAGGGGGAGTTAAGCTAAAAGGGGAGGTTACGATTTCCGGAGCGAAGAATGCAGTGTTGCCGATTATGGCCGCAACATTGCTCACTGATGATGCCTGTATTATTAAGGGCGTGCCTGACTTACGCGATACCGGCACTATGGTCAGGATACTGCGTTCTTTAGGCAAAGGCGTAGAATTTGATAAGGGCGTATTGACGGTTACCTCCTTAAAGAATATAAGCTATATAGCTGATTATAAGCTTGTTTCTACCATGCGTGCCTCTTTTTGTGTTTTAGGCCCGCTTTTAGGTAAGTTAAAGAAGGCTAAGGTTTCTCTTCCCGGAGGGTGTATTATCGGGGTCAGGCCTGTTGATTTGCATCTAAAAGGCATAAGGGCACTCGGGGCTGATATAAATATAGATTCAGGTTATATATTTGCTAAAGCCGATAAATTAAAGGGCGCGCATATTTATTTAGGAGGAGTTTACGGTTCTTCGGTATTAGCTACCGATAACGTAATGATGGCAGCTGTGCTGGCTTCTGGTAATACTATAATTGAAGCTGCTGCCTGCGAACCTGAGGTTGTAGATCTGGCGGATTTTTTAATTAAGATGGGCGCTAAGATTAAAGGCCACGGTACGCCTACAATAGAAGTCGAAGGAGTTAAATCCTTGCACGGGGCAACACATCAGATTATACCTGATAGGATTGAAGCGGGGACAATGATCCTGGCAGCATTAATTACCAGAGGGGATATTCTTATTAAAAATGTTTTATTCCGGCACTTAGGGGCATTAATTGATAAGCTTGAAGAAGCCGGAGCTAGTATGGTTAAAGACGATAATTCTGTGCATGTGCGCTATAAAAGGGCTTTGCATGCGGTAAATATTACAACGCTTCCTTACCCGGGTTTTCCAACTGATATGCAGGCGCAGATGATGAGTTTGATGAGTTTGACCCCGGGTATCACGGTGATAACAGAAAAGATTTATCCTGATAGGTTTATGCATGTTGCCGAGCTTAACCGTATGGGGGCGCATATACAGCGCGAGGGGCCGCATGCTATAGTAGAGGGTGTGGATAAATTATCAGGGGCACCGGTTATGGCTTCAGATTTACGTGCTTCAGCTTCGCTTGCCTTAGCCGGACTTGCGGCAAATGGCAAGACCACAATTTCAAGGATATACCATCTTGAGCGCGGATATGAAAAGATTGAGGATAAGCTTCAGAGATTAGGCGCCAGGGTGCGCAGGGAAAAAGAATGATTTTAATGATCGATAACTACGACTCTTTTACCTATAACTTAGTGCAGTATTTAGGCTCGCTAAGCCAGAAGGTCGAGGTATTCCGTAATGATAGAATAACTATCCGTGACATAGCGAGGCTTAAGCCTAAGAAGATAATCGTTTCTCCGGGACCCGGACGCCCCGAAGAAGCCGGGATATCCTGTGAGGCGATAAGGGAATTTTCCGGCAAGATCCCGATATTAGGGGTTTGTCTCGGGCATCAGGCAATTAGCTCTGCTTTCGGGGGGAGGATAGTTAAAGCAAAGAAACTTATGCATGGGAAAACCTCCTTTATTTACCACAATAATAAAGATATATTCCATAATATACCTAATCCTTTTGAGGCGACGCGTTATCATTCTTTAATTGTAGAAAAGAAGAGTCTCCCTAGTTGCCTTACAATTACCGCTACGACAAAAGATAAAGAGATAATGGGCTTAAGGCATAGGGATCATCCTACTTTTGGAGTGCAGTTTCATCCCGAATCGATACTTTCCGTTTGCGGCAAAGATATCCTAAGTAATTTTGTTAAAATATGCTGATTAGAGAAGCAATTAACATACTGGCAGGAAAAAAAGACCTTAAAGCTGAAGAGATTAAGGCTGTTATGTCGGATATACTCTCCGGCGTTACTGATACCGCGGATATAATTGAATTCCTTGCATTCTTAAATGATAAGGGGGAGACAGTTTTCGAGCTCACCGCGGCAGTGGAGGTAATGCTTCAGTATGTCGACCCTATTATTATCGATAGGCCTAATATACTGGATACCTGCGGTACCGGAGGGGACAGAAAAGGAACGTTTAACATTTCGACGATCACAGCTTTTGTTGCGAGCGGAGCAGGGATATGCGTTGCTAAGCACGGCAATCGTTCTGTTTCCAGCAAGTGCGGAAGCGCAGATATACTTGAGGCATTGGGCGTAAATATAAATATGGATAAGGAAAGAATCAAAAATTGCCTGGAAGAGCTGGGGATAGCTTTTTTGTTTGCACCAAACCTCCACCCTGCGATGAAACATGTAATGCCTGCAAGGAAATTGATGAATCGAAAGACAATTTTCAATATCCTCGGGCCTTTGATTAATCCGGCTCGCGCGACTAACCAGCTTATCGGAGTTTACAGCCGGCAGTGGACAAAGACTTTAGCAGCTGTCTTACATAATCTTGGAACTAAGCATGTTTTAGTTGTTCATGGCAATGATGGCTTGGATGAAATAACCACCGTGGATAAAACGTTTATCTCTGAGGTTTTTAGGGGAGGATTCAAGGATTACGAAATTTATCCGGAACAGTTTGGCTTTACCAGGGTTCCTGCAACAGAGCTCTTAGGAAAAGACGTCAATGATAATGTTCGTATTGCCCTAAGTATTTTAGGCGGAGAAAAAGGCCCGAAAAGGGACATCGTGCTTTTAAATGCCGGTTGTGCAATTTATGCTGCAGACAAAGCTGGCTCAATAGAGGAAGGAATAAAGCTTGCTGAACTTTCAATTGATAGCAAAGCAGCATTGAAAAAGCTTGAAATGTTAAAGGAGTTTTCCTAAAGTGAAGAAAACAGATACCTTAAAAGAGATTGTGTTTAAGAAAAAAGAAAAGCTATCTTTGGCTAAGCAGCAGCTTTCGCAAGAAGAATTGAAGTCCAGGATTTTATCCCTGCAGCCTACGGTTAGGTTCAGGGAGGCAATAAGCAAGCCGCGCCAGATTTCTCTCATTGCAGAGATTAAGAATGCTTCTCCTTCTTCGGGGATAATCCGTAATGATTTTAACCATATTGAAATTGCCAGGGATTATCAGAACGCAGGGGTACAGGCTATCTCGGTTTTGACAGAGGAGGATTATTTCTTAGGGAACCTCGCTTATCTTAAGGAGGTAAAGAATTTAACCGCCCTGCCTGTTTTAAGGAAGGATTTTATTTTAGATTCGTATCAGATTTACGAATCACGCCTTTACGGGGCAGACGCGGTATTATTAATTGCGGGGCTTCTTACGCAGGAAGAACTGGCAGAATTCTCAAGCTTAGCTTTGAGCTTAGGCATGGATTCGTTAGTTGAAGTGCACGATGAAAAGGAGCTAAAAAAAATATTGAAATTAAAATCAATATCGCTTATCGGTATAAATAACCGTAATTTGCATACCCTGGATGTTGATTTTAAGACCGTTGAGAGGTTATTCCCGCTTATCCCGAAAGAAAAAACAGTAGTTGTTGAAAGCGGGATTAAAACAAGCCAGGATGTGCTCTTTTTGAAAATACTGGGCGTGAGCGCATGCTTGATCGGTACGGCTTTTATGCAGTCGGAGAATATACCGAAAAAAATAGAGGAGATAATGGGGTGGTAGTTGGTTAAAGTAAAGATCTGCGGGATCACAAACCTTGAAGATGCCTTAGCGGCGTTTTTTAACGGAGCGGATGCTTTAGGTTTTGTATTTTACAAGAAAAGCCCGCGTTATATAGCTCCGGTAAAGGCTAGCCTTATATCGCGTATCTTACCTGAAAGAATAAAAAGAATAGGGGTTTTCGTAAACGCTAAAGAAAAGGAAGTAAAAAGAATTGCGAGTTTATGCAAGCTGGATATGCTGCAATTTCACGGAGACGAGACCCCGGAGTTCTGTTTAAGATTCGCAGGCTATAAGGTGATAAAGGCTTTCAGGGTTAATGAAGGGTTTCGCTTTTGCTCTCTAGCCCGGTATAAGAAGTGTGCTTTGCTTTTTGACAACTTTTCAGAAAATAAATACGGAGGAACAGGTAAAAAGTTTGACTGGAATTTATTGCGGGAAATAGGTAAAATAAATCATCCGGTTTTTTTATCGGGGGGGTTGACCTGTTTTAATGTAATGCATGCGATAAATGCCTTTAAGCCTGACTGGGTGGATGTTTCAGGGGGAGTTGAAGAGAGGCTGGGTAAGAAAAATCACAAAAAGATAAAAAATTTTATCAAACTATTAAAATGAGCTCAAAATCACTAAATAATAAATTTCCTGATCGATACGGTCATTTTCTTGGTTTCGGAGGCAGGTTTGTCCCTGAAACGCTTATTTTTGCTTTAGATGAGCTTGAGGGCGAATACCGGAAAGCGATAAAGGATAAAGCTTTTATTTCCCGGTTTAATTATTACCTTAAGGAGTATGCGGGAAGGCCTACCCCATTATATTTTGCCGAGAATTTAAGCAGGCGTTTAGGTATAAGAAGGATATATCTAAAAAGAGAGGATCTTCTGCATACCGGGGCGCATAAGATAAACAATACTTTGGGGCAGGGGCTTTTGGCTCTAAGGATGAAGAAGCCCAGGGTAATCGCAGAAACGGGAGCAGGCCAACACGGTGTAGCTACCGCAACTGTAGCTGCTCTATTTGGGTTAAAGTGCGATATTTATATGGGCGAAGAGGATATGAAACGGCAGAAGCCGAATGTTTTCAGGATGAGGCTTTTGGGTGCAAGGGTGATACCGGTTAAGGCAGGGTCTAAGACATTAAAAGAAGCAATGACTGAAGCTTTGCGTGATTGGGTCACAAATGTAAGGGATACGCATTATATCATCGGCACAGTTGCCGGGCCACATCCGTATCCAATGTTAGTCAGGGATTTTCAGTCAGTAATTGGGAAGGAAACTAAAGCGCAATTAAAAGAAATAGGCAGCGGGTTTCCTGATTATTTGGTTGCTTGCGTCGGAGGAGGAAGCAATGCCTTGGGGTTATTCTTCCCGTTTTTTAATGATAAAAAAGTAAAGTTTATCGGTGTTGAAGCAGGGGGCAGAGGGTTGTCTTCCGGCCAGCACGCCGCAAGCCTAGTTAAAGGTAAAATTGGAGTTTTGCACGGTTCAAAATCCGCGCTTTTATATGATAATTCCGGCCAGATAAGCCGGACGCATTCTATCTCCGCAGGGCTTGATTATCCCGGAGTCGGGCCTGAGCACGCTTATTATAAAAAGATAGGCCGGGCCAGGTATTTTACTGTTTCTGATAAAGAGGCTTTGGCAGGTTTTAAATTGCTCTCTGAGTTGGAAGGGATTATACCGGCTTTGGAGTCTGCCCATGCAGTTGCCTATTTAAATAGGATGTCTGGTAAGATAAAGAAAGACTCCGTAGTTGTAGTTTGTTTATCTGGCAGGGGGGATAAGGATTTAGATATTGTTACGGGGGTTCTTAAAACATGAGGGGGAAAGTTAACCGTATAGACAAAAAGTTTAAGGAGCTTAAGGAAAGAAAGCAGAAGGCCCTTGTTGTTTTCATTACTGCTGGTTATCCTGACTTGAAAATAACCGAGAGGCTGGTAATCGGTTTTGAGAAAGCGGGCGTTGATATGGTAGAGTTAGGGGTTCCGTTTTCTGATCCGATGGCTGATGGGCCGGTAATTCAGCATGCCTCATGCCAGTCTCTAAAGAAAAATACCCGCCTTATTGATATAATCAATTTAGTCAAGAGGCTGCGCCGTAAAGTTAAAATCCCCGTATTGCTTATGACTTATTACAATCCCGTTTTTACTCTCGGAGATAAAAAGTTTATAGAAAAGTCAAAAGGTTCTGGCGTGGACGGGGTAATCATACCTGATCTTCCTGCGGATGAAGGAAAAGAGTTTTCTTTGAATGCTGCCCGCGCCGGATTACATAATATATGTTTTGTTTCTCCCACGACTTCCCTTAAAAGGCTTAAGTTAATTTTAAAGCCGGCAAAAGGGTTTGTTTATTATGTTTCTTTAACCGGGGTTACCGGGATACGCAAGAGCCTGCCGGCTGCCACGAAAAATAATGTCGCAATGATTAAAAGGGTTACTTCTTTGCCGGTTTGTGTAGGTTTTGGGGTATCCGGGCGTGCCCAAGTAAAAAAGCTCGCTGATTTTTCTGATGGAGTCATTATAGGAAGCGCTATCGTAGCTAAAATCAAAGATAATATAGGAAACCCTTATTTAGTGGAAAGGGTAGTAAGATTTGTGCGGGGTTTAAAGCAAAGATGAAGTCGGCTTACCAAAAAACAATATTGGATAACGGTTTAAAAATAGTTTCCCATCATATGCCCGAAAGGCAATCGCTTTCCCTTGGAGTTTTTATTAAGGTTGGCGGTAGGCATGAGAATAACTCTAATAAAGGCTCGGCGCATTTCTTGGAACACCTTCTTTTTAAAGGTACCAAGAATTATTCCTGCCGTAAAATAAAGGAGTCTATTGAAGGCGTAGGGGGTTTGCTTAATGGTTTTACTTCAGAAGAATTGACCTGTTATCTGGTTAAAATACCAAGCGTTTATGTTGATAGGGCAATCAGGGTTTTATCTGACATGGTGATTAGGCCTACGTTGCCCGAAGGGGAATTTAAGAGGGAGAAGACGGTAATATTAGAAGAGCTTAAGATGTATAGAGACCTTCCTCAAAGTTATGTATATGAATTACTGGACGAACTTTTATGGCCTAACCAGCCTTTAGGAGCCCCTATTATAGGCACGGTTGAGTCTCTTGCCCAAATTAGCAGGGATAGCCTGGTTTCTTTTAAGGACAATTATTATACTGCTTCGAATATGGTGGTAAGCATTGCGGGAGATATTGACGAGGAAGGCTTGAGTAAGGCATTGAGCAGGAAGTTTTCTTTTTTACCTGTTAGAAAAGATAACGCATTTTTGAAGGCTGACGAAAAACAATCCGGCATAAGGCTAAAAGTGTTTCATAAGGATACCGAACAGACGCATATGGCTTTGGGGTTTAAGGCCTTAAGGCGCGGGCATCCCTTAAAGCACGCCTTAGGTTTGCTTCATGTTATCTTGGGGGCGAATATGTCCAGCAGGCTTTTTAATGAGCTTCGTGAGAAGAGGGGCTTGGCTTATGAAATCGGCACAACAATAAAGCGTTTTCATGATACCGGGGCATTTGTTGTGCATGCGGGAATTGATAACCGCAAGGTTCTTGATGCGATAGGTTTGGTTTTAAAAGAACTGGGTAAAACCAAAGATGGCTCTATAAGCCGGGGGGAGTTTGTACGGGCAAAAGAGTTTTATATCGGTCAGCTAAAATTGGGCCTTGAAGACACCATGGAACATATGCTCTGGATAGGAGAGAATGTTGCCACACTGGAAAGGACTTTTTCTCTAGACGAGCTTATTTCTGAGGTGAACCAAGTCAAGCAAGACGATATTTCTGAGGTCGCCGGCAGAATCTTTAAAGAAGATAATTTTAATTTAAGCCTGATCGGTCCTCTCAAGGCTAAGGAAAGTGAGATCCGCAGTAAACTTGTTTTAAAATAGATATGGTTAATACAATATTAGTCCTGACATTATTCATAATTCTGGCAATAGCTTCGTTTCTTTTTGCTGCCTCCGAGACTTCTATTATTTCCTTAAGCAGGATAAAGTTGCGTCACATGGTCGCCAAGGGTGTTAAAAGAGCGCAGAATATTCAAAGGTTATCATCTAAATTGGATAAGTTTATCGCCTCTATACTTATAGGGAATAATTTCGTCAATATCGCTATGTCTGCGTTGGTAACTGCGATATGCATACCTATATTTGGGTTTAACTGGGGCACCCTTATAGCTACTTTTATTACTGCTTTTTTTGTCCTAATTTTTTGTGAAATTACTCCGAAGATTTTTGCCACTAAGCATACTGAAAAGGTCTCTCTTTTTGTTGCTCCCGTGATGGAGGGTTTTGTCAAGCTCCTCGATCCGATAACGAAATTCTTTATATGGATAAGCAATTTCTTGCTTAAACTTTTCGGAATAGAGCCGGCTAATCGTTCGCCTCTTATAACCGAAGAAGAGCTTAAGCTTATGATTGAAGTCGGCAAAGAAGAAGGGGTGTTAAGCGACGAAGAAAGAAAAATGCTGCATCGTATCTTTGAATTCGGTGATACCAGGGTAAGCGATTGCATGATCGCAAAAGATAAAATTATCGCAGTTAACATAAACACTACTTCCGAAGAGCTGCTGAACATGTTTGTGGAAGAGGGACATGCGAGACTTCCGGTGTATAGTGGGACTATAGATAATATCGTAGGGGTAATCTATGCCCGAGACCTGCTTTATATCTTAAGGGATAAAGGGCTATTCTTGCTGCAGGATCTTATACATAGCCCATATTATGTTTCGGAGGGGATGCGCGTTAATGAGCTTTTACGCAAGTTTCAGGCAGAGAGGGTGCAGCTTGCCATAGTAGTTGATCAAAATAAGAAGACCTTAGGGCTTCTGACGCTGGAGGATTTAATTGAAGAGATTGTTGGCGAGATAGAAGAAGAGAACAACCACCGCGCCTATAAATAAAATTTGACCTTTTAACTTAAAGTTGTATAATAAAACAAATAT
>CAZAPC010000012.1:0-17236 GCA_964486875.1 uncultured Planctomycetales bacterium | reverse complement strand
TGCCCCTGGCAGGAATCGAACCTGCCACACACGGTTTAGGAAACCGTTGCTCTATCCTTATGAGCTACAGGGGCGGTATATTTAGTGGCCGGGAAACTTTATCAGAGAATGAACGCTGTAACCTTTCAGCTTATCCCTGCCATTTAAATCGAATAACTCAATTATAAAGGCAAGACTAATAATTTTGCCCCCTAAACCCTCGACTAAGTCTATAACCCCTTTAACTGTTCCTCCCGTAGCCAAAAGATCATCGATAACTAAAACTTTTTCTCCCGGATTAATTGCGTCCCGGTGAATTTCTAAGGTATCAGTCCCGTATTCCAGGGAATAAGTTACAGAATTAGTTTTATAAGGAAGCTTCCCCTTCTTACGCACAGGGACAAATCCTACGCCTAGCTTATACGCAACAGCTGCGCCAAATATAAACCCGCGGGCCTCAACAGCAACAACTTTATCAATTTTTTTACCCTTATACTTCTTAACCAGGACATCAACTGCCACCTTAAACGCCCTGCCGTTCTGGATTAAAGTAGTTACGTCCCGAAATAAAATACCCTGTTTAGGAAAATCAGGTATGCTCCTTATGCATTTTGCCAGATCTATTCTTCTAGACATAGTTAAACCTCTTTTTTTGTCCCTTCTACAAATTTGCGGATTTTCTTTAAAGCGGCTTCTTCTATCTGGCGAATTCTCTCTCTTGAAACCCCAAGTTTCTTGGCGACTTCAGCTAAGGTATGCGGTTTTTTATCAATTAAACCAAAGCGCATATCCAGAACCTCCCTTTCCCTATCGCTCATAATCTCCAGTAGGTTTTCAACCCGCTCTTTATCCAAAAGATGTTTAATTGTGCTATCCGGCTGAATGGCAGTCTCATCTTCTATCAAGTCAGACACTTTCCCCTCGCTATCCTCGCCGATAGGCGAATCGAGAGATGAAGTTGAGGTACTCATCCAGAAATTTATCTGCTCAATTTTATCCTTAGGGATTTTTATCCTCTTGGCAATCTCTAAATCCGTAGGAGTACGTTTTAATTTCTGAGTTAATCGCTCTTTATTCTTGCGCCATTTAGCAATCAGGTCATTCATGTAAACCGGTACGCGAATCATCTTACCCTGATCAGATAGCGAACGGGTAATACCCTGTTTTATCCACCATGCAGCGTAGGTCGAAAAACGGAATCCTTTCCCGGGATTGAATTTATCTACTGCCTTCATTAACCCCAGATTGCCTTCTTCTATAAGATCCAGAAAAGGAGTCCCTAAACGCATATACCTTTTGGCAATATTAATCACCAAGCGCAGGTTTGACTGGATCATCTTCTTACGCGCCTGTTCATCACCCTTTTTTATCCTGCGGCTTAGAAAAATCTCCTCTTCTGCAGTTAATAAAGGGATGTTGCGAATCTCCTTTAGGTATATTTTTAAGGATTCCATAGGGGACGGTTCTCCTGCTTGTAAACACTGACATAACAATACTTTACGAGAAGTCCATTTTTAATAATTCTAGCGCTTAATAACATATTTTACTGTTATTGCAATTCATTATCTAACAAGGGGTTCGGTTAAGAAGAACCGTCCCCTATTTCTACTTTTTCTTTAAAACTGCCTGCGCTGCGGCTAAATTAGCAATCGGGACCCTGAACGGTGAACAACTTACATAGTCCATGCCGACGTTATGGCAAAACTCAACTGATTTTGGCTCGCCGCCATGTTCTCCGCAAATACCGATCTCTAATCCCTTACGGCCTTTTCTCCCGCGCTCAATGCCAATCTTAATTAACTGGCCTATACCTTCCTGGTCAATACTCTGAAACGGATCCTCGGGAAGGATTCCTTTATTTATATACTCCGGGAGGAATCCTCCGATATCATCGCGGGAAAATCCGAATCCCATCTGGGTCATATCATTCGTGCCGAACGAGAAGAATTCCGCGGTCTTAGCGATTTTATCCGCAACTAAAGCAGCGCGCGGAATCTCGATCATTGTACCGTACATCGCCTTAATCTTCTTTAAACCGTATTTCTTTAATGTCTCTGCGTAAATCTTCTTGTAAATTTCAAACTGGTCATCAAGCTCTTTTACATCACAGACAACCGGAACCATAATTTCCGGGTAAGGCTTTTTACCTTCTTTAGCAAGTTCTGCAGCTGCCTCAAGTATTGCGCGGATTTGCATTGCGCTTACTTCAGGGTAAGTTACCCCCAGCCTGACTCCACGGTGGCCCATCATCGGGTTTGATTCATGAAGATTATTAGCGCGCTTAGATAACTCTTCCATAGAGATATTTAAGTCTTTTGCTTACTCCTCTAATTTTGCTTCTTCGCGCGGGACAAACTCATGAAGCGGCGGGTCAAGCAGGCGGATAACTACGGGATACCCATCCATTGCCGCAATTGTCCCCTTGATATCCTTCTTGACATAAGGAAAGAGCTCTTCAACCGCCTTACTTCTCTCTTCCTGCGTCTTAGATATGATCATTTTGCGCAGGATAAAAAGCGGCTCATCCGAGCCTTTGCCGTAAAACATATGCTCGGTCCTGAATAACCCTATACCTTCAGCTCCAAACTGACGGGCCTTGGCTGCGTCTTCCGGGGTATCGGCATTAGTACGGATGCCTAGTTTCTTGATTGTCCCGCAGATCTTTAAAAAATCCATAAGCATGCTATTTTCTTCCGAAGCATCCATCATTGTAAGCTTTCCTTCGAACGCTATACCTTTAGTCCCGTTTAAGGTAATCCAATCCCCCTCTTTCAAAGACTTACCGTTAACATTAAGCGTCTTATTCGCTAAATCGACATGTATAGCGCTGCAGCCGACAATGCAACATTTGCCCCAGCCGCGGGCAACCAATGCTGCGTGTGAAGTCATGCCGCCGCGGGCAGTAAGTATTGCCTGCGCCACGCGCATACCCTCGACATCTTCAGGGTTTGTCTCTTCGCGTACCAGAATAACCTTTTTCCCTTCTTTTGCCCATGCTACAGCGTCGGAGGCCGTAAAAACAATCTGCCCGTTTGCGCCGCCCGGCCCGGCAGGTAAACCTTTTGCCAGGGGTTTATTTGCGGCTTCTGCTTTTGGATCGATAATCGGATGCAAAAGCTCGTCTAATTGAGCAGGGGTAACGCGCATTACCGCTTCCTCTTTCTTGATTAATTTCTCCTTAAGCATATCCATGCACATCCTTACCGCGGCCGGGCCGTTACGTTTTCCTACGCGGCACTGCAGCATAAAAAGCCTCCCCTTCTCAATAGTAAACTCGATATCCTGCATATCGCGGTAATGTTTCTCTAAACGCTTTTGGATTGCAAAAAGCTCCTGGTAAATCCTCGGCATTGCCTTTTCAAGTGTAACTAAATCCTTGTTATGGGTTGATTGAGAAAAAGAATTAATCGGAGCGGGAGTCCTGATACCGGCTACAACATCCTCGCCTTGCGCATTAATTAAGTATTCACCGTAGAAATGCGCGTCGCCGTTGCCGGGATTTCTGGTAAAGGCTACACCAGTGGCTGAATCATTCCCCATATTACCGAAAACCATTGTCTGAACATTAACTGCCGTACCCCATTCATGCGGGATATTCTCAATGCGGCGGTAACTTATGGCGCGCTTTCCGTTCCACGAAGCAAATACAGCGCCAATACCTCCCCATAACTGCTGTATGGGATCATCAGGGAATTCTTTACCTAATGCCTCTTTGATCCTAGCCTTAAACCTTTTGCAGATATCCTTTAAGTCGGCGGTAGTTAGATCCGTATCAACCTTAGATCCTCTTTTGAGTTTTACCTCATCCATAATCCGCTCAAGCTGTTTACGGATACCCATATCCTTTTTGGGCTCAATCCCTGCTGCCTTTTCCATGACTACATCCGAATACATCATGATTAATCTTCTATAAGCATCGTAGACAAAACGTTCATTTCCGCCTGCCTGCTTTATTAAACCGGGGATAGTCTTCTCGGTTAACCCGACATTTAACACTGTTTCCATCATTCCAGGCATTGATTTACGCGCGCCGGAACGGACAGAGACCAATAAAGGATTATCAGCATCTCCAAACTTTCTCTCCATTAACTTTTCAATAGTAGCCAGGGCGCGATTGACCTGCTCTTTAAGTTCTTTAGGATAAGAACGTTTATTAGCGTAATAGTAAGTACAAACATCTGTAGTTATGGTAAACCCCGGAGGGACAGGTAACTTCAAATCCTTATGCCCTGCCATCTCTGCTAGGTTAGCGCCTTTGCCACCCAAGAGATTTTTCATGCTTTCGTTTCCGTCCGCCTTCCCCCCGCCAAAACTATAAACATATTTCTTCGCCATTTCCTTTTAAATCCTCCTTTTTCCTTAAGGGCCTGAGAACCGCCCCGTGATTAATTAGTTAATTAATTTTATTAATAATATACTCCCTTAACCTATCTATTCCGATTCGCTCCTGCTGCATTGTGTCGCGGTGACGCACAGTAACCTGCTTATCTTCCAGCGACTGGACATCAACCGTAACGCAGTAAAGCGTTCCCACTTCATCCTGCCTGCGGTAAAGCTTGCCGATTGCTCCGGTATCGTCATAAATCGCTACTGTTGATTTCTTTAATTTCTGCGCGATCCCCTTCGCCAACTCAACAATTTCCGGCCTGTTCTTTAAAAGCGGAAAGACGGCTACCTTTACCGGCGCAAGCTCCTTATGCAATTTTAATACTGTGCGGGTATCGTCTTTCACCCCGTTAGAAGCACCAGAGCTATTAGTTGGCTTCTCAAGGCTTCTAACGGGGTTAACTTTTTCCTCGCAGTACGCATCTGCTAAGAACGCAAGAACTGCCCTATCTACCCCTCCCGAAGGCTCAATGATAAAAGGATAAGACCTTGTTTTTGCTTTATCGTCAAAATACCTTAAGTCCCTACCGCTATATTCTGACTGCTGCTTTAAATCAAAATCGCTTCTATTGGCAATGCCCTCAAGCTCAGACCAGCCAAAAGGAAAATTATATTCAATATCAGTGCAGGCCAAAGCATAATGCGCAAGCTCATCTTTCGCATGGGCTCTTAAACGCAGATTTTCTTTTACTATCCCTAAACCAAGGTACCAGTTGTGGCGCGCGTCAACCCACTCCTCATAGTATTTACCGGCTTCCTTAGGCCTAACAAAATACTCAATTTCCATTTGTTCAAATTCGCGGGTACGGAAGGTAAAATTACCCGGGGTAATCTCATTACGGAAAGATTTACCGATCTGGGCAAGCCCGAACGGCAGCTTTGGGTGCCGGGAATCAAGTATGTTAGCAAAATTTACAAACATCCCCTGCGCTGTCTCAGGCCTCAAATATAGCTGGCTTTCGGTATCCTCTACAGGCCCCTGATGAGTTTTAAACATCAAATTAAACGGCCTGCTTTCGGTTAATTTACCGCCGCACTCAGGACACTTGGCTTTATCTTTTAAATCCTCAGCTTTAAACCTTTTATGGCAAGATAAACAATCACTTTTTAAATCAAAGAAATTTTTTACGTGGCCTGAAGCCTCCCAGACTTTCGGATGCATGAGTATTGCCGCATCCATCCCGTAAATATCATTGCGGCCATGAATGTTGGCCTTCCACCAGGCACGTTTCAGGTTGTTTTTTAGCTCCACCCCAAAAGGCCCGTAATCCCAGGTATTGCTTAGGCCTCCGTAAATATCCGAAGACTGGAATATGAATCCCCGGCGTTTACATAATGACACAATCTTATCCATTGTAATTTCAGGCATAGTCTTTTATTTTTAACGCAAAGAGGTAAAAAAGTCAAGACAATTCACTTCTATCTTGCCAGCGTAGATATAATTGTCAAGACCTCTTCTATTGTCAAACCGGCGTTAAAATCTTTTATATATAACTTAAAGAAGTCTCCGCTATCATCTACAAGGTTACAGTCAAAATAATATTCTTTCCCGGAAAGGTTATAGTTTATAAAACCCTTTTTTTTCGGTAAGCTGAAAGAAGCCATAACTGCCTTTTTTTGGTCCCCTAAATCAGGGGTAAATATACTTTTAAGAATAACAAAGAAGGCATCGGTTGTATTATGTATCTGGTTAATATTGGCAAGAGAAAGGCGTTTTATAAAGTCATAATTATTAGTTACTCCGGTTTTCTTTACCTGAGGGAATAGCCTGATAAAATACCCCGGTTCCTGGCGAAAGACATAAATTACCGATTCTTTGTGCCGAGTTATTCTTTTTTTATAGTAAGGCCTCTTATGCAACTCCTGCACTACCATAAAGCCGCAAGGAGCAGAGAGCGACATCTTAGGGAAAGTATGCGGTATCAGAGTAGTTAAATATTCTTTATTGATCTTTGATTCCGCTATCTCCTGCGTAGGAAATTTACATAATATGGGTATTTTATCGCAACCGCCTATGCCGGATATAATATACCCTTTTAAGATATTCGGGCCGCCGAATATTACAACAAAGATAACGGCAATTATAAAAATTATAAAATAAGATATAACTCTGGCTAATTTGTGTTTCTTTCGCATATCTTTCTTAATTCCTCCTCTTTTATAGAGAAGGTGTGCTCTTGCCCCGGGAACTTTTCTTGCATGACCTCATCCCTATATGCTTCGATTGCGCCTAAGATTGCCTGGGATAGATTGAGGTATTTCTTAACAAACTTAGGCGTGTAGCGGTCAAATAGCCCGAGCATATCGTTTATTACCAGGACCTGGCCGTCACAATGCACTCCCGCACCAATACCAATCGTAGGGATGCTTATCTTCTTTGTAATTATTTCAGAAATTTTATCCGGAACGCATTCCAATACCAGGGCAAAACATCCTTCTTCTTCAAGCATTACTGCCTGCTCGATTAACCGTTTTGCAGCCTCTGCATCCTTACCCTGCACCTTAAATCCACCGATCTTATCAGCCGTCTGAGGAGTCAATCCAATGTGCCCCATAACCGGGATACCTTCGCGGACAATATCTTTGGTTACCTCAAGGCACTGCGAAAACCATTCAAGTTTTATACCGCTGCACCCTGCCTCTTTAATAAACCTTCCGGCATTCTTAACCGCTTCTTTGGGATTAACCTGGTAAGAGCTATACGGCATATCACCTAAAACCATGCTGTTTTTTACCGCGCGGGTTACCGCCTTAGCATGATGCAGCATCTCTGCCATCCCTACTTCGGTCGTTGAATTTAAGCCTAAGACCACATTTGCCAAAGAATCCCCAACCAAAATTATATCAATCCCTGCCTTATCGACTAAAGAGGCTATAGGATAATCATAAGCAGTAAGCATGGTTATCTTACGCTTATTCTTTAACTTTTTTATATCTTGGGCGGATAAACCCATCTTGGTCTCTTAAAACCTTAAGGCAGGTATAAAAAACTGCGCAATCTTAAAATATATAATAAGCCCGACAACATCTACAACGCTGGTTGTAATCGGCCCGGCTAAAACCGCAGGATCTAAGCCTACTTTTTTAGAGATTAAAGGAAGCGTGATGCCGGTTGCAATAGCGAGCAGGGCAATCAAAAGCATTGTCAATCCTATGACTATCGAAAGCATAAAATCTTTTTGCAAAAGAAACGCCCTACCAAATGCAACTAAACCCACTACAAGGCCCATCAGCAACGCGGCGCTAAGCTCAACTTTTATAACTTTCAGGACATTCTTAGGCTTAACGTCTCCGGTAGCAAGGCCTCTAATTATAGTAATAGACGTCTGCGCTCCGGCATTTCCCCCTGTATCAAGAAGCATGGGTATAAAGAATGCCAGCGCTACAACAGAGCTTAAACTGTGTTCAAAGAATTTTAATACCGTGCCGGTTAAAAAATCAAAGACAAGAAGCAGCACCAGCCAGCCCGCCCTCCTTCTTACCAGCTCAAAAGCAGTCGCCTTGGCGTAGCTGATGATTTCACCTCCCTTAGGATCCATCTTACCTATTTCGTATATATCCTTTGTGGCTTCTTTCTCGATTGTTTCAACTATATCGTCAACGGTAATTATGCCAACTAGCCTATTCTCCTTATCCACTACCGGAGCGTCAAAAAGATCATATTTCTTAAAGAGATTTCCTACATCCTGCGCTTCCATCTCAGGATAGACCTTTATCGCCTCGGCCCCGGCCATAGAATCCCTTATAAGCATATCCGGAGGAGTCTTTAGGATATCCTGTAAAGATATGCTGCCGATAAGCCGGTTAATATCATCAACGACAAAAAGGGAATAGATATTTTCTCTGTAGTTCGCCCTTAAGTTCTCCTGTATATAGAGTATGGCCTGCTTTGCGCTCATCTCTTTCTTCAGAGCGACAAACTCTGTAGTCATAAGGCTTCCTGCCGTGCCTTCAGGATAATCCATAAGAGCGTGCGTCTCCCTTGCCGCCTCTTTACTAGCTAAAAGAAAAAATTTACGCGAGACTTTTTTCGGAAATTCCTTAAATAAATCCGCTCTTTCATCCGGAGCCATCTCATTTAGAATCTGGGAGACTTCTATGTTCTCTAAGTTATTAAGTATATAATTCTGCTCCGGAAAGGAAAGATTTTCAAATACCTCCACTGCCTTCTTTGTGCCCAAAAGCCTAAAGACCAGTATCTTCTCCGTTGGCTCTAGGTGCCGCCAGCCTTCGGCGATATCCATAGAATTCATATTCCTTAAAGAGGCCTTCAGCCCGATAAAATCCTTTGCCCTTATAAACTCCCTTGTTTCCGGGAGAAATAATGCAAACACATCCATATTTTTTCGTAAAGCGTTTTTCATCATTTAATTATTTTTATCTCTACCCCGCTTAACTTTGAAGCAAGGGCCCTGCCTTTTTCTTCTCCTAAAACGAATACCGCGGTAGATAAACAATCGACAGTAAGAGAATCGTCCGCAATAACCGTAACCGAGAAAAAATCAGCGGGGCAAGGATAACCTGTCCTAGGATCAAATATATGGCCGTAGGTTCTTTGGTTATCCCAGAAAAACTGCTCATAGTCACCCGAGGTTGCTACTGCCTTATCTTTTAGGCTCAGGGAAGCGGCTCTCCCGGGATTGCTGGGATTATTCCTTACGGCTATTTTCCAAGGCCTTGAAAATTTACTCCCCAAGCAATAAATCTGGCCTCCGACATTTATCAGACAGCTCTTTATTCCTGATCCCTTTAATCTTCTTACAGCGCAATCAACAGCATAACCTTTGGCGATTGCCCCTAAGTCAATTTTCATTCCTGAAAGTTTAAATTGTATCACATTATCCTTTTGGTGCAAAATAATTTTATCCGAGCCGACCAGCCTTAGTGCCTCCTTAATCTTTCCTTCAGAAGGCCTTGAGTATTCCCTCGAAGTAAATCCCCATAAATCCATAAGCGGTCCGACTGTAATATCAAACGCTCCGTTTGTCAGGAAATAGAATTCTTTGGCCTTGTTTACAATATAAAAAGTTTCCGGGCTGGCTTTCAGCCTGCCAAGCTTATTTAATTTGGAGACTTCGCTGTCCGGATCATACTTACTTAAAAGCTTCTCTATGCGGCTTATCTCCTTAAAAACTATATCAATAGCTTCCTTTTCCGAGGATATAACTTCAACAAAAGTCCCCATCGCAACCCTTTTTTCGCGATAAAGCATGCCTTCGGAAGCATTATCCCGGCCAATAAAATATCCTACTACCAGTACACACCCAACTATTAACGCTATAATTATATATTTACGCATTTATCAACAATTATGTAAATCAACTCCGTAGCTGGATTCAATAGTCTTAATTAAATCAACCAGCATCTGGTTTATTGGCACAGGTATGCTCAGCTCTTGGGCCTGCCTGACAATGACTCCATTAATAAAATCTATTTCAGTGCGTTTCTTTCGCAGTACATCCTGCAACATTGACGAAATATTTAAACCTGTTGCTTCGGCTACAGTCTCAACCTTAGCCAAGGGATCGTCAAAAGAAAGCTTGATACGTTTTCTCTTGGCAACCTTGATTGCCTCGGTAACCGCTTCCCGCATAGTCCTGCGGGCACCTTCAAATTCAGTAAGCTTACCGTTATTTAGGCGCAAAATTGCCGTAAGAGGGTTAATCCCCGAATTAATAATAAGCTTTGACCATATTAGTCCTTTTATATCACGGGAGATTTTAGTATCAAGGCCGGATTTGTTGAAGATGTCGCGTATCGCGCGCATCTGGACTGTCATCTTGCCGTCCATTCTGCCAATAGCGGTCTCTCCTTTTCCGGCGTGGCGTATTACCCCCGGCTCAAGAAGGGTTGCCCCAAGATTGGTTACCCCGGCAACCACCTTCTCGGCGCCTACCGCCTCGGAAATTATTTCAATATTGCCTATACCGTTCTGAAGAGTAAGCACCGCTCCCCCTTCTTTTATTAACGGTTTAACTTCTGATATTGCCTGTTTGGTATTGTAAGATTTCACGCAGATTATAAAAAGTTCCGCGGGGCCTATCTCGTTGATATCAGCGCTTATCTTAACATTTACCTGCCAGTTCCCGGAAACTCCTTCTACCCTAACCCCTGATTGCGCAATTTCTCTGGCACGCTCCTTTTTATAATCAAGGAGCCAGACTTCATCTTTTTCTGACTGCCTGTTGGCAGGTTTTGATTTAGATAAGAAAGCAGCCAGCAGAGAACCCATTGCCCCAGGACCGACAATAACAATTTTCATATTAACCTCCGGGAAAGACTCATTTAAAGGGCCATCGCGAGTTTATTAATAACCTTCTGGGATTTTAACTCTTTCTCAAGGTGAAAATTAAGAAAAGCATTTAATATCAATTCCAGCTCCTTCTTTATCTGCGGATTGAGGCCAAGATTAAGGTTGGTCTTAAAATCATTCCTCTCAATATGCAGTATCGAAGCTACGGTCCCGCGGAATATTGAACGTGCGCTTAAATCTTTAAAATAGCACTCGGGGCACAAAAGCCCGCCTAAGCTTAAACTGAATTTAGACTGTCCCATTATCCTGCTTGAACAATAGACGCAGGAATCAAAATGCGGCTTAAACCCGGATAAAGAGAGCATTTTAATTTTAAATATGGTTGCAATCTTATCAGGGTTATTAGTTGACTCGAGCTCTTTTAATGCGGTAAGCGTAAGATTAAAAACATCCTCATTCTTATCTTCCGGCTGCATTACAGCTAAGATCAATTCCATCATAAAAGCGCTGACTGCCGCCTTAGACATATTATTCCTGATATTAAAGAACTTATCTTTTAAGTCGCAAGCGCTTACAAGATACAAGGAGCTAGAAGATTTCTTGTAAAATATTATATCGTTATAAGAGGAAGCCTCGACGGTACTAGCGAATTTTACCGGTTCAAGGCGAATCCCCTTAAGCAGGCCGCCTATCCTTCCGAAATCACGGGTATAAAAGTCTACTATCAGAGAAGTCTCCCTGAAATCCATGCGTCTTAAGACTATGGCTTCGGTTTTATGTATTGACATATCTTTCTTCTTTTCTACGCATTATCTTCCTGTTTGCGCGCAAATTATGGCTATACCCTAAAAGGTGCAATAGGCCATGGGTTATATAAAGGTTGAGCTCGTTAATAGCGGATGTTTTATATAAAGCGGCGTTGTAAACCGCGGTGTCAGACGAAACTATTATATCAGCATAAATGCGCTTCTTATCAAATGGTTGCGCTGTATTAAATGCCAAAACATCGGTAGGCGTATCTTTCCTGGAATACGCTAGATTGAGCTTGCATATTAATGGGTCAGTTACAATAGAAACGGTTATTTCACCGTTAGGGCTTGCCCCTTCTTCTTTTAAAATTTTCCTTATTAACCGATTTATCTTTTGCGGATAGAAAGGGACCTTTTTCTGGAGGTTCTTTACGGCTATTTGTACCATACTAAGAATATTTTAAGGTTGGTTACTTTCTTTATCAGGATAACTTGCGCGGCTATGGTATATTCCGCAGAGGAGCCTTATGAATACTGCCGAAATCTTTTCTAAATCTTTGAGCGATAAATCACACTCGTCGAGCTGGCCGTCAATAAATTTATTATTGATGACCTTATGCACCAGGTCTTCTATAGTAGCCGCAGTAGCCTCTTTTAAGGATCTTACCGCTGCTTCAACCGAGTCAGCAAGAAGCACTATTGCTGTTTCCTTGGTGCTGGGCTTAGGCCCAGGATAACGGAAGCCCTCTTCTTCCACTTCCTGCCCCTCTTTAGGGTTTTCCAATGCCCTGAGGTAAAAATAATATACCAGGCTTTTGCCATGATGCTGCTCTATAAAATCTATTAAGGCGGGATTAAGCCTGTATTTTTTAGCTAGCTCTACCCCTTCTTTCACATGTTTCATAATTACAAGTTTGCTCATTGCCGGAGAAAGCGCATCATGCTTGTTTAAAGCCCTATCTTGATTCTCGCTGAAATACTCCGGCTTCTCCAATTTACCGATATCATGGTAATATGCGCCTATCCTGCTTAATAACGCATTAGCGCCTATTGCCCTGGCAGCTGTCTCGGATAAATTTCCCACAATAAGGCTATGATGATAAGTGCCTGGGGCTTCTTGTATTAAAAGTTCCAGGAGCGGTTGGTGAGAATCTGCCAGTTCCAGCAGGCTTATATTAGTTATCGCGCCGAAAAAGTATTCAAATATTGGCAAGACGCCCAAAACTATAATACTTGAAACTAAACCATTAGCCAAAAAGAAGACGGTCTTATAAGAAATCCCTATATTAATGCTGCCCATAAAGAATAGGGCAATAGCCTGTATTAAGCCGGTAGCCAATCCCGCGTTTATAATTGTGCTACGTTTACGCGCCCCTTTAACAAGAAAAGCGCTTAAGATGGAGCTTATAACAAAAAAGAGAATTAACTCAAGCGGAAACAGGCTGACTGAAGCTAAGGACACTGCTACAGCCAGAGAAACAACTAGAGATATCTCAAGGCTTCCGAAAAGCAACATCAAAAGCATCGGAAGCAGTGAAAACGGAATAAAATAAAGTGGGAGGCTGTTTACGCAAATAAAATAACCGCCTGTAAAAATTATAAGAAATAACAAAGAAAGATTAGTTAAGTTGCAATTTTTTGCAATTAATCCCCTAGACTTAAGGTAAAGATAAATAAACACCAGGAAGAGCGGAATAGCCGGGTTTATTTTGGCAATTTGAGCTATAGAAAAGGCCAGCAGGACCAGCAATATTCCGCTTAATTTAATTTTTTTTAGTAGCTTTATCATATGCCTCAATAATCCTTTGCACCAGGGCGTGCCTTACTACATCTTCCCCTGTAAAATATATAAATTTTATCTCTTTAATCCCTTTTAATATATCCTGTGCCTGCATTAACCCTATGGGCTTTCCCTGGGGCAGATCGCTCTGGGTCATATCTCCGGTGATTACTGCTTTTGAATCAAATCCAAGCCGGGTTAAAAACATCTTCATCTGTTCAGCCGTGCAATTTTGCGCTTCATCAAGGATTATAAATGCGTCATTTAAGGTCCTTCCGCGCATATACGCTAATGGCGCAACCTCAATAATGCCGGTCTCTAGATATTTTTCTATCCTTTCAGCATCCATCATATCGTAAAGGGCGTCATAGAGCGGCCGCAAATAAGGGGATATCTTTTCGTGCATATCTCCGGGCAGAAACCCTAATGACTCTCCGGCTTCTATCGCAGGACGCGTAAGGATAATTCTGCGTACATCCTGCTTTTTTAATGCGTCAACAGCAGAAGCCATGGCAAGGTATGTCTTGCCTGTACCTGCAGGGCCGATCCCGAAAACAATATCAAACTCTTTTATTGCTTCGACATATTCGTGCTGGCCGGAAGTCTTTGGCCCGATTTGCAGGCCTATCGGCCCAGGGCCTTTAGGCTTATTAAAACTGGAGATTATATATTTAAGGTCTGCGTCTCCGATTTTATCATTCCCCGAACGCGATGCCTGCAAAAGATAATCAATAAGAGCGGATGACTTCTTTATGTTGGTAGCAGTTCCGCTGACCTTAAGATGCCCGCCGCGTAATGCTATTTTGACCTTAAAATCTTTCTCGATAAGGCGGATATTGGAATCGTGCATCCCGCAGAGAGAACGCGCCTCACCGTTACTCTCCAGTTTAATTATTTTATCCATTGAGATATTATTACTTGAGGTTTAAGCCCGGATCTTTGAGTGGTTCAACCTGTGTTTTTATGCCTTCTTCCGGGATATTCAATACCTGGCCGGGATAAACCCTATCCGGTGTCTTAAGGGTGTCTTTATTTGCCTTATATATCTTAACCCAGTTTTTAGTAGTCCCATAGAATTTTTGCGATATCTTCTGCAAAGTATCATTCTTTCCAACAGTATATTTCTGGGATTTTACATCTTCTATCTCATCCCCTTCTGTCTCCTGGCTATCGCCGAAGTCAGCCGGAGCGGAATATTCGGGCTGCGTATATCCTGTATCCGCAGGGGCAGCTTCGTTAACATTACGGCGTTTCCCAAATTCAAATTCAAAGACTCGGACTGTCCTTTCAGCCTTCTTAGGCGTTTCCGTTCCCGGGTGAGTTCCCATAATATACCCGCGGTTACCTTCGGTCAGGCTCTGATCAATTCTATCCTGAGTTAACTGGTAAGTACGCGCTACGCAACCTGATAATAACAATACTGACGCAAATAACAATAAACTAATCCTTTTCATCTCTTTCCTCCTTCTTATTTTTTACTGCAAGATTAAGCTCTTTTAACTGTTTTTCATCTACATTAGAAGGCGCATCGGTTAACGGACAGGCCCCTGCGCTGGTTTTAGGAAAAGTTATTACCTCTCTTATACTCGCTTCACCCGTGAGTATGGCTAAAAGCCTGTCAATCCCGAATGCAAATCCTCCGTGAGGAGGAGCGCCGAATTTAAAAGCCTCAAGCAAGAACCCAAAACGGCTCTCTGCCTCTTCCGGGCTTATGCCGATTACCTCAAATATTTTTCTCTGCAATGCCTGGCTATGTATTCTTATTGAACCGGACCCGAGCTCTACCCCGTTTAAAACCAAATCATAAGAACGAGACTTCACCCTCTCTGGAGAATCGTGCAATAAATTTAAATCTTCCTCTGCGGGCGCGGTAAAAGGATGGTGCTCGCTCTCCCACCTTTTCTCCTCCTGGTTGTATTTAAATAACGGAAAATCAACTACCCAGGCAAAAGCAAAATCACTTTTTAATTCATCGCGCATATCCGGCTTATCACTTTTATATTTATCCTGGGCCTCTTTAAAAGTTATGCGTGCAAAAGGCAGCTTTAACTCTATCCCCCTTAACTCCTTAAATATCTTGAACATCAAATCTTCAATAAGGAAATATATGTCTTCCTCTTTTACGAAAGACATCTCCAAATCTAACTGGGTGAATTCCGGCTGACGGTCAGCCCTTAAATCTTCATCACGGAAGCATTTTGCTATCTGGTAATACCTTTCCATTCCTGCGACCATCAGGATCTGCTTAAACAACTGCGGAGACTGAGGCAATGCATAAAACTGCCCTGGATTTAGCCTTGACGGCACGAGGTAATCGCGCGCTCCTTCAGGCGTTGATTTTGTGAGTATCGGAGTTTCACATTCGAAAAAACTCTGAGCATCAAGGTGGCTGCGGATAACGCGGTAAAGCCTGCTGCGTAAAGTAATATTATTAAATATTTTCTGGCGCCTTAGATCCAAATACCTGTATTTAAGCCGCACCTCTTCCGTTACGTCAAGGTCATCAATTATTTCAAAAGGAATGTTGTCGCTGCTATTTAAAATTTCGAGCTCCTGCACCAGCAGCTCAACTTCTCCTGTAGGCATTTTAGGGTTAATTGTACCTGAGGGCCTTTTGTTCACCAGCCCTTTTATCTTAATGACAAATTCGCTCCTTAATTCCTGGGCAAGCTTATAAGCATCTTTTGATTCCTTAGGAATAAAGACCGCCTGGGTAAATCCGTAACGGTCCCTTAAGTCGATAAAAACTAGCTTACCGTGATCGCGCCTCCTGGCTACCCAGCCGCATAAAATTACCTCTTTGCCGCAATCAGCCAGATTAAGCTCTCCACAAGTATGAGTCCTTAACATATAATTTCCCTTATCAAATCGCCGCTTCCTACCTCTTTCTGCCCTCCCAAAAGCATATCTTTAAGCGTAATCACCCCTTTTTTCATTTCATCATCACCGATAATCAGGCATACTTTGGCTTTCAAATCAGAGGCCCTGCGCATTGCTCCTTTAATAGACCTGCCTTCATAATCCATATCCGATGGTACCCCGTTATCCCTTAATATCTGCAGAATCTTTATGCCTTCCCCCCTCGCTTTTTCTCCTATTGTGATTATATAGGCTAAGCTATTTACCCGGGGAATCATCTTTGTGCCCTTAGCAAGGATGAGCCTTTCCACCCCAAAGGCAAAACCAATCGAGCCTAATTCCGGCCCCCCTAATTCAGCAACCAGGTTATTATACCTTCCTCCTGCGCCGATAGCATCCTGAGAACCTAGGCTATCATGGGTTATCTCAAAAACCGTCTGATTATAATAATCCAATCCGCGCACAAGACAAGGATCAATTTCATATTTTATTTTTAACGAATCCAGGCCTTCGGTAACTTCTTTAAAATGCAGTTTGCACTCAGCGCAAAGGAATGACTCATGAATACCAAGATGCTTTACTATATCCCTGCATAAGCCTTTCTTGCAATCCAACACCCTTAAAGGATTGTTCTTTAATCTATCCCTGCAGTCTTCGCAAAGGCCTTCTTTGTTATCCTGCAATTTTTTGCGTATTGCTTCGGTAAACTTTGCCTTATCTTTTAAACAACCTAAACTATTAATCCTGGTTTTATAATTTGCGATGGACAGGCTGCTTAAAAGCCTGTCGGCTAGGGATATTACTTCGATATCTAACGCAGGGTCATAAGAACCTATGGCCTCGCATCCGATATGGTGGAATTGCCTTAAACGCCCTTTTTGCGGCCGCTCCAGCCTAAACATAGGACCCAGATAATAAAACTTTGAGAAACGCGAGGTCTTATCAAGATTATTTTCTAAATAAGAACGCACGATGGAAGCTGTCCCTTCGGGACGTAAAACATAATTTTCATCCTTATTGCAGATTGTAAACATCTGCTTCTGCACAATCTCCGTATCTCTGCCTAAAGACCGGTTAAATAAGGATTCTTCTTCTATTAAAGGTGTGCGGATCTCCTGAAAGTTATAAAGCGAGAAGGTACTGCGGCAGGTCTTTTCTATTTCCTGCCATATATACGACTCTTCAGGCAGGATATCCTTTGTGCCTGATACTTTTTTATACATATAATTT
>CAZAPC010000011.1:0-17398 GCA_964486875.1 uncultured Planctomycetales bacterium | reverse complement strand
CAGCCTCCCGATTAGCAGATTGGGTGTCCCTAAAAAAGGAGGATAAGTAATGAAAATTTTATTTGTTATGCCAAAGGTTGGAGCTTGGGCAACTCATGGTATTCACAGGTCGCCAAATCAGCTTTATGCGCATTGGGCAGCTTATGTAAGGGATACAAGGGGTTATGCAGATATTGCGGTTATTGACGGAAAAGCTGACCAGATTCCTATGGAGCAGTTGATTGAAATGGTAAAACAAAAGAACCCAGAAGTTGTTGTTATGGGAGAACAATTACATGGTTACGGTGGGTATGGTGTATTGCGCCATTTTAAAGATGCAGCTGTAGGGATTAAAAAAGTTTTGCCTAAAACCAAAATAGTGCTGGGTGGTTTATGGTATTCTGCAATGCCTATTCCTACCTTAGAGGAAAATCCGGCAGTCGACTTTGTGGTTATGGGGGAAGAGGAGTCTTTCGGAGATTTAATAGAGGCTATTGATAAGAATAAGCCCTTAAAAGACGTGGCTGGGGTTACTTCACGTATTGACGGTGAAATTGTTATGGGTCCGCATAAACCTTTAATGGAAGATTTAGATAAATTGCCTTTACCGGCGTATGATTTATTTCCCATGGACAAATACGTTGGTCATACTTACTGGAAACCGTTTGTGGATATGGTTACATCCCGCGGATGTCCATCGGCTTGTACTTTTTGCTATGAATGGGATCAGTTTGACCCGCGCTCACCTTCGGATTTTCTAAAGTGGCGCGCCAAATCGCCTGAAAGGGTAATGGAAGAGTTAAACCTTCTGCATAATAAATACGGGGTTAAAGTTGTAGTTATCCAGGATGATAATTTTAATGTTGACCCTAAAAGGGTCCAGAAATTCTGCGAATTGAAAAAAGCATCTAACAACCCGATTAAGTGGGTATCTTTAGGCCGTGCTATTGATTGGGTAAATTGCGAATCTATCCTGCCCCTTATGAAAGAGAATGGTTTATTCATGGGTGTTTTCGGGATTGAAGTAACTACTCAATCGGAATTAAAGAAAATCGCTAAAGGTATTACTATAGAGCAGATTCAGAAAACTATCGAGATTTTACGCAAGAACGATATTGCTATTGTTGCGGATATTATGATGGGCTTTGATTACGATACAGAGGCGATAATCAAACAGCGTTTTGAGTTTACCGATGCAGTTGACCCGGATATTATGTGGGTAGGCTACGTTACGCCTGCGCCAAATTCTCCGATGTGGAGGATCGCCATGAAGAAAGGATGGGTTGACCCTAAGAAAGTTGATTTTAGTACTTGGGACTTTCTGCATCCGGTTATTCCCACGGACTATCTTACAACTGAAGATCTGGGACGCCTGGGTTCCTGGTGCATGCGTGAGTTTTTCTCCAAGCCCGGGCGCATTAACAGGATTATGGAGAGTAACTTTGATCCTTTGGCTAAGCTCTGTTTTAAAGATGTAATGGATGGGATTAACAAATGGGAGGCGGCAGCGACTAAAGGAGAAGTACAGATATAGGAGGAGAATATGGATGCAAAATCAAAGATCAAGGAAGTCCTGGTAGATTTGTTAAAAGTAAAATCTGAGGAGCTAAAAGACGATGTTACTTTGCAGGATTCTATCGGGGTAGATTCAACCGAGATGGTTGAGTCGGTTATCGCGCTGGAGAAAGCATTTGGCGTAAAATTAAGCCCCAAGGAAATTACTAAGTCATCTAGCATTAATGATATTGAAAAGGTTATTCTTTCAAAACAACCTTCATAAATGAAAATAGTAGACTTAAGCTTACCGATTGATGAGAGAGCTTTTGAGGTGCATAAGGTTGATATCGAGCGCGTAACCCATAAAGCAGGCGTAGAGAAGTTTAACCGCGTGATTATGGGGAAGACCTTAAAAGGAAAAATCAGTTATCTTTTAGGAAAAAGAATCCTTAGATCCTCTGATGTCCCTGATGGAGAATTTCTTTCTCTTGAAATTGTTCATTCTCCAGTGCATGTCGGGACGCACTTAGACTACTCTTTTCATTACGGGACTCAGTCTGAAGGCCGGGCATCTAAGACCGCAGATGAAATACCGCTTGAGTACTGCTATCAGGATGCTGTGCGGTTAGATTTACGCCATAAAAAGCCCGCAGACTCGGTAACTAATGAGGATTTAAAGTCAGCTTTAAATAAAATTAACTATAGCTTAAAACCATTTGATATCGTTATTCTTTGGACTGGAGCGGATAAATTCTATGGCACCCCTAAATATTTTACGGATTACCCCGGGGTTGATATTTCAGCGATTGATTTCTTGATAGATAAAGGTGTTAAAGTCTTTGGGACAGACACTATGGGTATAGACAGGCCGTATAAGTTTATGCTTAAAGAGTTTATCGACTCAAAGGATCCTGCTAAATTCTACCCCGCACATTTTTACGGAAGGAAAAGAGAGTTTATCCATATAGAAAGGCTCGGTAATTTAGGCAATTTGCCGGAAGCTTTTGGGTTTAAAATAATTTGTTTTCCGGTAAGGATACGTCAGACCGGGGCTGCATGGTCGAGAGTAGTTGCAATTTTATAGATATGGTTAATTTTGAGGCAAAAGATATAGAAAAACTGATGGAATTCCCTAAAGAGGGAATTTTTAGCAAGGTCTTGGCAAAAACAGAGGTCTCTAATTATACGTTGATGTGTTTGGCTGAAGGAAGCGGTATCTCTGAGCATACTTCAACGCGCGAAGCCGCGGTTACGGTATTAAAAGGAGAAGGAATTTTTGTGTTAAGCGGGAAAAAGATTAAAATGAAGCCCGGAGTTTTTATTCTTATGCCAAAGAACGCACCGCATTCATTAAGCGCGACTAAAAACTTGGCGATTCTGTTAAGCTTATTTGGAAAGGAAGGTTAAATATGGGACACACATGCAATTCCATAGTCATCGATGCGCCGTATGATAAGGTATTTGATATATCCAATGATATCCCGCGCTGGACGGAATTATTTGGAAGCGAATACAAGAAAGCTGAAATTATAAGCAAGGAGGCAGAAAAAATTACCTTTCGCTTGACCGACGATGAGGATAAGTCCTGGGTTTCGTGGCGTCTTTTATTTAAAGATAAATATTTAGCTTATGCTGAGAGATCTGAGCCAAAATTTCCTTTTGAATATATGAAAATTATCTGGCTTTATACTTTAAAGCCAGAGGGGGTGGAGCTTACATGGATTCAACACTTCAAGATGGAAGGAAAGGCTAAGTTTGATGATGCGCAGGTGGAAGGTTTTATTAATAAGCACTCCAAAGAGAATTTGCTTATTTTTAAAAGAGTAATTGAAAAAGAAGCCAGGCTTTGAAAAAAACAACTTTTGCTATTTTTTGCCTGGAAGGAGCAGTTTTATCTTTTAATGTCGCAGCAGCCGCGGCGCTTATTCCTTCAATAGCGGAAGAATTTGTTCTTTCTCAATTTTTGGTAGGCAAGATTATCTGGGTATATATGCTGACTTACGGCCTGGCAGCTTTTCTTTACGGGCCGTTAGTACGCAAGTTTGACGCGCGAAGAATAGAGTTAGCATGTATATTTTTGTTTTCTTTTGCAAATATTCTAGTGGCCTTAGCCGGTAATATCAGCATTCTTTTTTTAGGGAGGTTCCTTATGGGCTTATTCGGCGCCTCCGTTATACCGCTTGGTTTAATATTAATCGCTAAGCACAAGGAAAAGGAGAACAGGGGTAAATATATCGGGATATTTTTCGGCTTTACGTTTGTAGCTTCTCTTCTAGGGTTATTCTTGAGCGGTTTAATCTACTGGCGCTGGATATTCCTGATCCCGGCAATCTCCGGCCTGATTCTCTGGGGCGTAATGTATTATAAGCTCCCCAGCTTTAAAGAAGATATAACCGGCTTTAAATTTAATTATTTTAAAGCTTTTAAAGATAAGGTAGTTTTAAGGATATTAGCCTACATATTCTTCGTTAGCCTTATTTACCATGCAGTGCAGCAGTGGTTGGGCGTATATTTTTCAACTCAGCTAGGGCTTAACCAGTTTGCTATTAGTATGCTGATAACCTTAACTTCCCTAAGTGGTATATTCGGTGAATTCTTAGGAGGCATGCTTTCTGACTCGATAGGAAGAAGCAGGACGGTAAATTTAGGAATAGCTCTTATGATTGTTAGTATTCTCTCGCTTTCTTTTAAGCTTCCTTTATTTGCGCTTGTTTTGATTATGGTCGTTTGGGGTTTGGGATGGACTTTTAACCACGCAGGATTAGCGACTATGCTTACGGATTTGCCGAGAGATTTTTTGAATGAGGCTGCAAGCTTAAATAGCGGAATACGTTTTATATCCGGAGGGATAGGTGTTAGCCTCGGCGGATTAGTTATGTCAAAAAGCTTTAGCCTTGGTTTTATGGCCTTTGGAATTGGGCTTTTGATTTTATCATTTTCAGGCAGATTAATTAAAATTAAATAACAGGGGGTTGATTATGGGCCAGGAATTAAAAGGAAGGGTTGCAATTATTACCGGAGCGAGCCGTGGGATAGGTAAGGCGCTAGCTTCTACCTGCGCAAGCTTAGGAATTAATATTGTCATTGCCGCGCGTCAGGAAGGGCCTTTAAAAGAGACGGCAGATGAAATTGCTAAGAAATATAAAGTTGAAGTCTTGCCAGTTGTTTGCGATGTGACAAAATTAGAGGATTTAGAGAACTTGGTAAATAAAACCAAGGAGAAATTCGGTAAAATTGATATTTTAATTAACAATGCCGGGGTTTCAAGCCAGTATCCTTTTCCACAGCAACCGATAGATGATTTTGAAAGGCTGGCTCATACAAATTATTTAGGGTATGTGCGTTTAATCCGCCTGGTGATTAATGATATGATTAAGCAAAAATCCGGCGCGATTATAAATATGGTTTCGGGTTCTACGCTTTGTGATCCGTTGCCCAGGAATTTTATTGTTTATAGTTCCTTAAAGGTTGGGTTACGCGCATTCCTTAAGGGTCTCTTTTGGGAATTGCGCGACTATGGGATTAAGGTAACTTCGCTTTTACCCGGAGTAACTGACACGGACTTAACCGGCAAGCTAAAAGAAGTAACCCATAATACCTCAAGGCTTATGAGTACTGAAGCAATTGAAAATGCAGTAAAGTTTGCTTTGACTGTCCCCGCTAACGTCTGCCCCTTGGAGATTTCCATAATAAACCAGCAGACACCGTGGACTGCTCCGGTTATACCCTTTAAGCAAGAGCATCCGGATAAATAATGGATAGAAAAGATATCAAGAATTTAAAGAAGCGTTACCTGGTCTGGTTTTATAAGAGTGCTAAAGAAGGGCTGGATCGGGTTGAGCGTAAATTCACCCAGGTTGAAGTTGACCGTTTTATCCTTAAGGAGCTTAAGAGAATAGACAAGAATGGCCAAATCAGCGCCTTTGTAAGGCAGTTTGAGGAGTATGTCGCTAAGAAAGAGCAGGATGGTTTAGGCCTTAAGTTTGAGAATAATGCACTTAAGCCAAGCTACGCATTTCTTATTGCCAAATTGCGCGCAGTTGAAAAGGCGATTCTGAAAGAATTAGGTAAAAAAGGGCTGGAAGAAATAAAGTTTCTTTATGAGACAGAGATGACCAAGCGCATATTAAGGAGTACCGAGCATTAATGATTATTGATGCCCATAGCCATTGGCTTCCGGAGGAGATAATTACCAGTGCCCATTTTTATCATAAGGGTTGGGGAGAGATTGAATCCCAACTTAAGGTTATGGATGATGCGGGCATTGATAAGGCGGTTTTATCATACCCTACATCTGATGCGCATTTAAAGTTAGGCAGTATATCGGAGGTTGTGCGTATATTTAATGATAACGTGAGCAAAATAATAAAAAATTACCCGGGTAGGTTTATCGGAGCGGCCATGCTTCCTATAGACCATGAGCAGGATATGCTTAAAGAGGTTAAGCGAGCGACTGGAGAGCTTGGTTTTAAGGCAATTTCTTTGGCAACAAGCTATAATGGAGTTTATCTTGATGATGCAAGGTTCTTAAGCGTTTACAAATTAGCGCAAGATAGGAATATTCCTGTGTTTGTGCATTCGCAGATTGTTAACCCCATTGGCTTTGAACGGGTTAACGACCCGCTTTTGACCCCTGTAGTTGAATACATTTTTGATACCACAATTTGTATTGGCAGGCTTTTAATGTCAGATATATTGCGCGACTATAAGGTAAAGTTTGCTTTTGGTTATTTTGGCGGGGTAACCTCGTTTTTGGCCGGGAGGTTCGATGCGACTTATCAGATGCTGCGCGGAGTAAATTTTGTCAAAGACTTAAGAGGTAACCCCACGGATTTCTTAAAAAATATTTATGTAGATACAAGCGGAGATAAAACCCGCGTTAATCTTGATGCTGCACTTGAATTATTTGGCCCCAGGCATATATTATGGGGGAGTGATTACCCGGCAAAAAAATACCCGGCTGTCAGTATGCAGGCAATCAGGGATTTGGACATATCCGAGGAGGATAAGCAAGGCATTCTCGGGGGGAATTTAGAAAAATTATTGCAGGGACTGTCCACGTAAATATCTGACACAATTGTTAACCTAGGCGACTGTCCCACGGCAGGATAAGGGTAAATGACTAAATAAGCGGAAAGCTTTAAATAAGGAGACCATGATATGCAGATGCAGAAAGAAGTACACTTAACAGGAAAAGATTTAACGAATATGGTACAGCTTCGGCCGCAGGATGTAGGCAAATATGCGATTGTCCCCGGGCCAAAGGACCGCCTAGAGACTTTATTAAAGAAGATTGAGAAGCCGGTCAAGAATTTTACCTTTATGGAATATTCCATGTTTACCGGTACTTTTAACGGGATAAAAGTTACGGCAATTAACGGCGGAAGATTCTCAACTGACACTTCAATCACTACCGAGGTAATGTGCAATGCGCAGATTCAGAACATTATTCGTGTCGGCACCGCAGGGTCATTGGACGAAAATATCAAGGTGGGAGATTTGTTTGTGGTAGATGAAGTCATCCGCGGAGACGGAGTTACGCCTTATTATGTCGACAGTAGCTTTAAGGCTGTTGCCGATAAGAAAATATCCGATACTCTATATGAAGTTGGCAAAGGAATGGGGTTAAGTATCCATCGCGGGAAGGCCTGGACAACAGATGCGCTTTTACGCGAGACCCGTGAGATTGTTGAGGCAAAGCGTAAAGAAGGAGCTCGGGCAGTAGATATGGTTTCTTCAACGTTGCTTACTATTGCCCAGACTTATAATATTAAAGCCGGCTCCATCTTAGCGGTAAGCGATAATGTAGTTACCGGTGAAATGGGTTTTATGAATCCCGCTTATTATATGGCAGAGGCTAATTTACTTACAATTGCTTTAGAGGCAGTAAAGAAATTGGAAGGAAAATAAAAGATGAAGTTTTCTCCGCTTTTTTGGCCGATTAAGTTAAAAGGTAAGTTTATTTATATCCTTGATGAGACTGCATTGCCTAAAAGGCTTACGTATATAAAGGTGCGTAATTACAAAGAAGCTTGTAAGGCCATTAGAGATATGAAGACGCGCGCAGTTGGTCAGGTGCTCTTAGTAATGTATATATTTCTACAGTTACTGAAACAGGGCAAAAGAAAAGAGTTAGCGAAAGTGGCCAGAGCAATTAATAAAACCCGGCCGACGCTTTCGTTTAAGTCCCTGACTAATATGGTCTTAGTCTGGGCAAAAGGCAAAGCACCTTTAGAAAAATGCATACTCGGGTTTCTGGAGGAATTAAAATACAGCCGGATAAAGCAGGCAGAAGAAGCGGCAAAATTATTAAAAGACGGGGATACTGTTTTAACCCATTGTAATATAAGCGGGCTTATGCCTTTAATCGGAGAAATTGCTGCTAAACAGGAAAAAAAAATAAAGTTTTTTGCCACCGAAACCCGTCCCTATTTGCAGGGTTCGCGGCTTACTGCCTGGGAGTTAAAAAGAGGGGGGCTCGATATTACCTTGATTACCGATAATATGGCGGCTTTTGTCATGGCGCAAAAAAGAATAAATAAAATAATTGTAGGTGCTGATCACCTGGCTTTAAATGGGGATATTGCCAATAAAATCGGGACATATCAAATTGCAGTTACCGCTAAGTATTTTAAGATCCCTTTTTATGTTATTTGTCCTCCTCCATCTGACAAAAAAAGCGGCGGAGACATAAAGATTGAAATTAGGGGATAAAGAGATGTTGGAATACCAGGGTTTAAGGCTTGCGCCAAAAGGCGCAAAGGGGTATTATCCAGCATTTGATATAACGCCAGGAAGCCTTATTACAAAGCATATACATCTTAAAATTAGGGACAGTTTTAGATTGTTTTAAGAACCGTCCCTAAAGGGAGAGCGAGAGATGATTTTTGGAAGAGAGAGAAGGCTAAAAAAAGAGATTATAAAAGTAGGAAGCCGTATTTATCAAGCTGGATTAGCAGTAGCAAAATCCGGGAATATAAGCGCCAGGCTCGATGACAGGTGCATTTTAATTACCGGGACCGGTACCTCTTTAGGTAATTTAAGATATAAGGATATAGTAAAGGTAGATTTGAATTCCGATAAGCCAACCGGTGTTTTAGCCCCAAGTTCTGAGCTGCCGTTGCATAGCTTAGTCTATAAGAATTTCGATGCCACCAGAGTGATCCATTGCCATCCGCCGCTAATTAACGGATATTTTGCGGTTACATCCGATTTAAAGGCTCTGACTTTCGAGACTAAGTTTTATTTAGGGAATGTTCCTGCAATTAAGCAGGATACTCCTACTGTAACCAGGCCGCATGAAGTAATACAGGCATTGAAAGAGAATAACCTCGTTGTTTTAAAAAACCACGGCGCAGTAGCGATTTCAGATAATTTTCTCGATGCTTTAAGTTTAATTGAAGCTTTAGAAGAAGCCGTGAGGACAACGGCAGTAGCCAGGATATTTGATAAGGACCTCCTTGATGATTTAGATAGAGCAGCCCAAAAAGACCTTAGAAAGAATATGGCCTTGCCGATGTTTTCCAAGGAGCATATTCAGGCAATCGTAGATCTGGCAAACGAAGATGAATTTATCGCGCAAAAAGGCAAAGAGCTTGATTTAACGCTTAAACTGGCAATTAAACTTGATGAAAGCGATAAAGTTTATAAATTTAATTTTGAAAAAGGAAAAATTGTAAAACTAGACTTAGACTCCGATGCCCCTTTTGTGATTTCAGCGCCTGCGCAAGTGTGGGAGCAGGTATTCTTAGGTAAATTAGACTCTTTTGTCGCGGTAACGCAAGGTAAGATGAAATTATCCGGGCAATTGGGCCAGCTTTCAAAATGGTATGTCCCTTTTACCAGGCTTTTTGCCTTATTTAAGGAAGTGAAAATTAAATGAGTAGTATCCCGCTATATATAAACGGAGAATTTATTGAGACCAAAGATAAACAGAATGTCTTAAATCCTTCAACCGGCAAGGTCATTGCCCAGGCTTCTGTGGCCTCTGCAAAAGAGATTGAGCTGGCGGTAGAGAGCGCACGTAAGTCATTTGATGGCGGATCTTGGTCGAGAATGCCTTTTAAGGAGCGCAGGCAGGTTATTTTAAAGATCGCCGAAGGTATACTTAACAAGGCAGGTGATTTAGCGAGAATTGAAACAGAGAATACAGGTAAGCCTATAAAAGAAACAACCTTTATGGATGTTCCGTCTTCTGCAAAGACTTTTGAGAATATCGCTAATAGCTTTGAGAATTACCTCGCCTCTGATATTTTAAACGTTTCGGAAGAATCCAGGGCAGTTTTATTGCGCGAACCAATTGGCGTAACTGCTTTAATTATTCCTTGGAATTACCCGCTTTTAATAGCCTCATGGAAATTAGCTTTTGCTCTGACTGCCGGGAATTCCGTTATTTTAAAGCCCTCAAGCTTAACACCCCTGTCTGCTTTTGAGCTGGGTAAGATTATCCACGAGGCAGGTCTTCCCAAAGGCGTAGTTAATATTATAAACGCAAGCGGCACCAGTATAGGACAATTACTCTGTTCTGATAAAAGGGTCGACATGGTTTCTTTCACCGGGAGCCTTGAGGTAGGCAAAGAGATTCTGCGTTATTCCTCCGCAAATATTAAAAAACTGCTTATGGAATTAGGAGGCAAATCAGCGAGCTTAATTTTCGAAGATGTTGATATTGATACTGCTGTTAACAGCGCGCTTTGTTCGATATTCTTAAACCAGGGGCAGATGTGCACAGCTATGTCGCGCATCTTTGTGCATGATAAGATACTCGATAAATTTACAAACAGTTTTGTCAATAAAACCAAGGCTATAAAATTAGGGCCTTCTGATAGTCACGAGACTCAAATGGGTCCTTTAATTAGCGACAGCCAGAGGAAAAAAGTTATTGCTTATATTGAAAAGGCGAAGGCAGAGGGTGCCAAGATATTATGCGGCGGGAAAATTCCGCAAGACCATGCTTTAAAAAACGGATATTTCTTTGAGCCTACGGTTATCGCAGGCATTAAGCCAACCATGCATATATTCAAGGAGGAAGTCTTCGGGCCCGTAGTTATAATCGGAAGTTTCCATGATGCTGCTGAGGCAGCTTCATTGGCGAATAACTCTGATTTTGCGCTTGCCTCTTGCATCTTTACTCATGATTTAAGGCTTGCTGAAGAAGTAGCCAAAAAGATTAACTCCGGGACAGTATGGATAAATACCTACGGTATGTTTTATAGCCAGCTTCCTTATGGGGGTTTTAAACAAAGCGGCTTTGGCAAGGAGCTCGGGAAAGAAGGATTTTTAGAATATACGCGCCTTAAGAATATAATAACAGATCATTCTCCCGAGGGAAAACCTTTGGTAAGCTATTGGTACGGTTTTTAATTCTTTATGTTTAAGACATTTCTTTCTATAGGAATATGGGTTTACGATATCGTGCTGACTATGACGCTTTTTTTTGTAGTCCTATTCTACTGGTTTTTTTTATACCCTTTTGATAAGAAAAGAAAGGTTGCCCATAGCCAGTGTTTCTGGTGGTCTGACGCCGTCATTAGCCTTAACCCTTTCTGGAAGTTAAGGGTAGAGGGGTTAGAGAATATTGACCATAAGAAAACTTATGTTGTAATCGCCAATCATGAGAGCATGGCGGATATCGTTGTCCTCTATAAGACGAGGATGCAATTTAAGTGGGTTGCCAAGGAGAGCTTGTTCAAAGTTCCTTTTATCGGCTGGTGTCTTTCTCTGACTCGGCATATAAAATTGTCCCGCGGAGAATACTCTAGCATTAAAAAAGTCTATCGTGAGGCAGCTGAATGGTTAAGGCGCGGGATGTCGGTTTTATTCTTTCCGGAAGGAACGCGCAGCGACACCTTTGAAATGAACGCTTTTCAAAACGGCGCGTTTAAGCTGGCGATAAAAGAAAGAAAACCCGTTCTCCCTATTTGTATCAAGGGCACCAGAGATGCCATCTCTAAGGGAAGCTGGATATTTAAATCAAAAGTATCTGTTAGTGTTATAGTGTTGCCTCCGGTTGAGACCTCTTTTTTCGGCCCCGGCGATTTTGCTAAGCTAAGGGATATAGTTTTTGATCAGATTACCAGCGAAAGGAAATAAAATATGAAGACCTATATTCTTCTTTTTCAATGCAATGATCAGAGGGGGATAGTGGCTAGGGTATCTGATTTTATTTTTAAGTCCGGAGGGAATATCGTTACTTTAGACCAGTATTCTTCAAACCCTGAGGGCGGGCACTTTTTTATGAGGGTAGAGTTTACTCTTAAAAGGTCGCCGTTTAATGATAAAAACACCTTAGAAAGAAAATTAAGCCTGGTTGCGGGAATTTTCCGGGCAAAGTCAGCGCTTTATGATAAGGATATGCCATTAAACATGGGTATACTTGTTTCTAAACCTGATCATTGCCTGGCGGAGATCCTTTATCTTTATAAAAGAGGGGAGCTGGCGGTAAACATTCCTTTTATAATTAGTAATTTCGCAGGCCATAAAGAATTGGTCTTGCAGCATAAAATACCATTTTATTTCGTTCCCTCAAATAGCAAAGATAGAAAAGAAAAAGAGTTGTTGCGTATCTCCGGTATTTCCGCCGATTTCTTAGTTTTAGCCCGCTATATGCTGGTATTATCTCCGGCATTTATCAAAACTTATGCTAGGGATATTATTAATATCCACCACGGTTTTTTACCATCTTTCAAAGGCAAAAATCCATACCAGCAGGCTTTTGATAAAGGGGTTAAGATAATCGGCGCAACCAGCCATTTTGTCAATGAGAAACTCGACGCAGGCCCGATAATCTCGCAGGCAGTGGAACAGGTATCTCATAAAGACGATCTAAGGTCGCTTATGTTAAAAGGAAGAAATCTGGAAAAGAGGGCGCTCTCCGATGCCCTGCGCGCATATATTGAACATCGTGTAATCAGATTTAAGAGTAAGACCGTTATATTCTAATGAAAAAAATACATAGAATTATAATCTTATCTTTAGCCGCAACAACTTTATTATTTTTTATCCTAAATTTAACCCTTCCGCTATTTGCAAAGAAAATAATAGTTGAACAGATAGAAAGTAATTTCAAGATGAAGGCAAGTTTAAAGGGATTAAGCATCACTCCTCCTTTATCAGTTAATCTGAATAATCTCGAAATAGGTAATTTGTTTAAGGCCGACCGTGTTTCAGTTTCTCCTAATCTATTAGGACTTTTTGCCGGTAAAATCGTATTAAGCGGAGTAACTTTGATAAATCCGGTTATTACTCTAGAGCAATCAGGCGAGGGCAAGTTTAATATTCCAGAGTTTCAGGCAAAGGGAGAACAGCCCCCGGTGTATATAACCGGGCTTGTTTTAAGAAACGGAAGGGTAGTATTTACCGATAAAAAGGTGTCTTCAGGCGGGTTTAAAACCATACTAAGCAAAATAAACGCAGATATTTCTAAGGTAGCATTGCCGCTTACTTCCCTTAAAACAAATTTCAAGATTTCAGCTGATTTTCTTAAATCCGATGAAACAAAGATAGGAGATATTGTCTTATCCGGCTGGATTGATTTCGGGCCCAAGGATATGGAGGCAGATTTAATTTTAAAAGACCTGGATGCGGCATATTTTTATCCCTACTACGGTAATTTTATATCCGAGAGAAAGATTATTTCCGCTAAGCTTAATATTCATACTGCCTTTAAGAGCAGGAATAATGATTTGGATACTTTGACTAACCTTAAGCTTTCGAACTTAGTCTATGCCGAGAAAGAAGAAGAATTCTTAGAGCAACCCCGCTTAGATTTTACAAAGAAGGCCCTGGATTTATTTACTGATAAAGAAGGAGACCTTATTCTGGAGTTTAACATCAAAACTAAACTTGATAATCCGGGCATAAATGTAGATGAGCTTAAAAAGATAATTTTGCAGGCGGCAGTAAAGAATATGGCAATGCAAGACCCTGAAGATTTGATCAAAAAGGTGAGTAGCAATATCGAACAATTTAAGGATTTCGGTAAAGAGATGAAAAGGTTGTTTAAAGGGAAGGAATAATGGAGATACATAAAACAAAATCTCTTCAAAATATTGAAAACAAGATGGCCTCGTTAGAAGAAGGGTCTTTGCGTTACCATGTATTAGAAAGTGCAAAAAATTTTAAATCTTCATGGATTGAGTTGGGTCGCTCACTTTATTCCGTATATAAGGATAAGCTTTATAAGGATTGGGGTTTTATCACATTTGAGGCCTACACTTCCAAGGAGATAGGCATCAGAAAGCCTACGGCGATGAAACTCTTGCGATCCTATTTTTTTCTTGAGAAGGAGGAGCCAGCTTATTTAAGGGATGATTATGCCGAGTCTGTCGATGCCTCAAAGCTCCCGAGCTATGAGGCAATTGATCTGTTGCGCAAGGCAAAGAATAAAAAATCACTTGATGCCGAAGATTACCATAAATTAAGAAAAGATATTTTTGAGAACGGCAAGGATACGAAAGAAGTAAAAAGAGACTTGACTGCTTTGATTAGGGAGAGGCAGGAGCTCGAACCGGAAGAGGCCTATAAAAAAAGGCGCACTGCAACATTAAAAAGGTTTTTAGGCAGCTTAAAAGGTTTAAAGCAGGAAGCAGAGCTAGCCCATCTTTTGTCCGCCCCGCTTATTAAAGAGGCGCAGGAGCTTATAAGAAAAATAGAGGCTGAGATTAATTAATATGGAGATGCTGAAGATATTAGAGAAACAGGCTAATGCGCATCCGGGGGAAACAGCGGTTGTTTTTAGAGAAGAACAGATAACCTGGGCAAAGCTTAGAGAGAACTGTCTTCGTTTATCCGGTAGCCTTAAAAGGCTGGGGGTTAAAAAAGGAGATAGGGTCGCGCTGTATTTACCTAATTGGCCGGAGTATATATACAGTTATCTGGCAATATGGGCCCTGGGTGCTGTGGCAGTGCCTTTAGATTTTATGCTTACCCTAGATGAACTCAGTTCCTGCCTTGCGCATTGCGAAGCCAAAGCCTTTATTTTTAAGCCCAAGGCAAATTTGGATCTTGCTAGCCTTAAAGAAAGGCTCCCACTTTTAAACATTCTTATTACCTGCCAGGATAGGCTGAATGGGTTTTTATTCTTTAATGATTGTATTGAAGAAGGCAGCATGCAGAGCTTTGACGTTGATATCCGGGAAAAAGATTACGCGATAATTTTTTATACATCGGGTACTACCGGAAAGCCTAAAGGGGTATTAATAAATTACCAGCAGCTTCTTGCGCCTCCTAAGTCAATGGAGTTTTTTGTAAATGCAGATTTAAGCGGGCAAGACACAGCTCTCTGCGCGTTGCCTTTTTCCCATTTAGGAGGGCTTATATATATCCAGAATACAGTATGTTTTTCTTTAAAGCTTATTCTGATGGAGCGTTTTATCCCGCTTGAATTTTTAAAGAATGTCGTAAGGTATAAGGTAAATTTCTTCTGGATAGTCCCTTCCATGTATTACGCACTTTTGCAATTAAAGGAGTTCGAGATTTTTGATTTGTCATCTTTGCGTTGGATAGTTACCTTCGGCGCATCGAGCTCTCCCGATGCCTTACGCAGATTCCATCAGTTTTGTCCTAAGGCGAATCTTTTAAATGGCTGGGGAATGACTGAGACTAATGCGCCTACGGCGGTTCTCCCAATGGGATCAAAAAAAATTGAAAGCGTAGGCAGGCCTGCTCCATGGATAGAAATAAAAATATTTGATGACAATGATAGGGGAGTTAAAAGCGGGGATATCGGAGAGATTGTAGTTAAAGGCTGGGTAGTTACCAGCGGATATTATAAAGATCAGAAGCTTACGGAAGAGGCGATGAGAGGCGGATGGTTTCATACCGGAGATTTAGGCAAAACTGACCCTGATGGCGATCTTTATATCGTCGGAAGAAAAAAAGAAATGATTAAAGTCGGCGGAGAGATAGTCTTTGAGCCTGAGGTGGAAGCAGCAATACAGAAGCATGCTGATATAGCTGAGGTTGCCGTGGTGGGGGTTAGGGATGATTTAAGGGGAGAAGTGCCAAAGGCCTTCTTGGTTTTAAAAGAAGGGAAGGGCTTATCCGAAGATAACTTACGGTATTTCTTAAGGCAGCATTTGGCGCACTTTAAGATCCCCCATTATTTTGAATTTAAAGAAAGCCTTCCTAAGAACCGTACCGGGAAGATCGATAAAGAAAAACTTCGCTCTTAATATGCAGGATATTAAGGAATTTGACTTAAAAGAGCTGGAAAAAGAGTTTCTATCTTTAAATGCTAAGGCTTACCATGCACGCCAGGTTTTCTCCTGGATTTATAAAAGAGGGGTTCTCGATTTTAATTATATGAGCGATATCCCGCAGGAGTTAAGGAAGGAGCTCGCGGGAAAATTTTACACCTTAGGTTTTAAGTTATTAAAGTCCTTACAGTCAAAAGACGGGACAAAAAAACTTCTCTTAGGGGATAAAGACGGTAGTTGTGTTGAAGGCGTGATTATCCCTGTTAAAGAAAGGGTTACGGGATGCGTCTCTTCGCAGGTAGGATGTAAATTCAAATGCAGTTTTTGTGCCAGCGGCTTACTTGGTTTTAAGAGACATCTTGCCGCGGGAGAAATAATTGAAGAGGTAATTTATTTAAAGGACAATGCTCCGGATAACAGGCTTACCCATCTGGTTTTTATGGGCATGGGAGAGCCAATGGATAATTACGCAAATGTAATGAACGCAATAAGAGTGATAAATTCAGCCGCAGGTTTAAATATCGGAGCACGGAGGATTACTATTTCAACTTGCGGCATAATTCCCGGTATAGAGAGGTTAAGTGGCGAAGGGATGCAGCTTGAGTTATCAGTTTCTTTGCATGCCGCAACCGATGAGTTAAGGTCTAAACTCATGCCGATAAATAAGAAATATCCTTTGAAAGAGCTGATTAAAACCTGCAAAGAATACAGCCTTAAGACGCGAAGGCAGGTAACCTTTGAATATATATTAATTAAAGGAGTAAACTCTTCGCTTAAAGATGCCGAGGATTTAGCTAAGCTGCTCAGGGATTTTAAGTTATCCAAAATAAACCTGATCCCTTCCAACCATATACCGGAATTAAATTTGAAGCCAGCTGATGACAATGAGGCAGGTTCTTTTAAGGGGCATCTTATTAAACAAAGAGTCAACGTAACGCTGCGTAAGAAGCGGGGTGAAGATATAAGCGCTGCCTGCGGGCAATTAAGATTAAATTATGCCAAGAGCTAAGGCAATTTTATTACTATTGGTAGGTTTTGCGGTTATTATTTTCTCTGCTTGCGCTAAACACGAAATTAAGAATATAAATTCTTCCGGAGAGAATATTATCTGTTTTGGCGATAGCATTACCTTTGGTTATGGGGTTAACCCGGGGGAAGATTATCCTTCCGTTTTATCTAAAATGGTGGATATGCCGGTTATCAATGCCGGCGTGGACGGAGATACATCTATAACTGCGCTTAAACGCATTAAGCAGGATGTTATAGATAAAAAGCCATTTTTAGTATTAATTGAATTTTGCGGGAATGATTTCTTAAAAGACATTCCGCAGGAAGCAACTTTAAGTAATCTCAGGGCAATAATCTCGGAAATCCAGAGTAAGGGGTCTATTACTGCGATTGTGGATGTTAGCGCGGGTTTTTTCTTGCGAGATTACAGGCTGAAGTTTTCTAGCCTTGCCCGAGAAACAGGCTCAATCTTTATCCCCGCGGTATTAAGCGGGATAATTACTAATCCTTCCATGAAGAGCGATTTCATGCATCCGAATAAAGAAGGGTACAAAATCATTGCCCAGCGCATATACCGCGTTATAAACCCGTATTTAAAAACTAAATAGTGCCGAAGGAGGGAGTTGAACCCACATGAGCTTGCGCTCAGCAGCTTTTGAGGCTGCCGCGTATGCCATTTCGCCACTTCGGCAGGAAAGGTATGCAAGATTGGTGGC
>CAZAPC010000010.1:0-19056 GCA_964486875.1 uncultured Planctomycetales bacterium | reverse complement strand
TTCCTCTACAGCTACATCGCCCTCTGGTTTTCTAATAAACTACGTGCTTCCTGCCTGGCCCAAAGATCGGCTTGACGGACATCCTCTAAGCTAGGGTTAATTTTATTCCTATGCCTGAGCATTACCTTCTCAACGATATCGGGTATAGCCGTAAATTTTAGGTGCGATTTAAGGAATGCATGTACAGCAATTTCATTTGCGGCGTTCATTATCGCAGGCAGAGTCCCGAGTTCCTTGGCTGCCTGGTACGCTAGGCCTAAACATGGAAATTTAGAGAGATCAGGATTACCGAAAGATAAAGACTTTAATTTAACAAAATCAATTCCCGAAGAAGCGCTATTCAGCCTATCAGGATATGAAAGGGCGTACTGAATAGGTACCCGCATATCTGTTTCAGATAGTTGGGCTAGGATAACCCCGTCCACAAATTCGACCATAGAATGGATTAAAGCTTCTGGATGAATCAAGACTTTAATCATTTGACGGCCCACATCAAATAAGAACATTGTCTCTAAAAACTCGAGCCCCTTATTCATAAGCGTTGCGGAATCAACAGTAATCTTTTTCCCCATCCTCCACCTGGGGTGCTTAAGCACCCTTGCAACAGAAACTTTGTTTAAAGTTGCGCGTTTTTCTTTCAACAGCGGACCTCCTGAAGCAGTAAGATAGATTGTCTTAAGCCTATCTTTATCATGCCCCTGAAGACACTGCCATATCGCCGACTGTTCGCTGTCAATCGGAATAATCCTTACCTTTGCCTTATCTGCCATATGCATAATAATCGGTCCGGCCATGACTAACGCTTCTTTATTGGCTAACGCAATATCCTTGCCGCTTTTAATAGCGCTAATCAAAGGGCCTAACGCTGCCGACCCGCTTATGGCAAAAACACACTGCTCTATTTTTTTTTCTCTGGCAAGCTCCAAGAGCCCGTTCTCACCAGAATAAATCTTTGTTTTCCCGCCGCATAACTTCTTAAGCTTAACAGCAGAGAAGTCGTCGCCTGCGCAGACAAAACTAGGGCGAAACTCTTTTACCTGTAAAGCTAAAGCCTTTATATCTGAATTGGCAGTTAAGGCTACTACCTTAAACTTATCCGGAAACCTTTTAATTACGCTAAGGGCATTCTTGCCTATGGACCCCGTAGAACCGAATATGGCGATATTTTTCATTTAGGCAAAACCGTGCTCAAATAGAAGTAAAAAACCGGGGCGGTAAAAAGCAGGCTGTCAATCTGGTCCAAAACCCCTCCCATGCCCGGGAATATACCGCCTGAATCTTTTACCTGACAATCACGCTTTATTAATGATTCTGAAATATCCCCTAATTGAGCCAGAATACTTATTCCTATTCCTAATACTACGAGCTTAAAATAGTTAAAATTCAAAAGGGGCTTACAGGCTACGGCGGATAAAATACTGAAACAAATCCCGCCAAGCGCGCCTTCAACAGTCTTATGCGGGCTTATACTCGGGACAAGATATAACTTTCCAAACCTGCTGCCGATAAGATAAGCTCCGATATCGCAAGATTTTGTAATCAAAAGAAGCGCTGCCAGAAAACCCAAACCTTCTTCAAGATATCTTATCTTAATCAGGAAACTGAAAGACCATGAGATATAGACTATACCGAAAACCGTAGTTGAAATACCTATTATCGTCCCAGAATGCTGACGGCGCTTAAACTGCATAATAACCAGGAATAAAAGCGCTAAGATAATAAACAAGAATTCCCATCCTTTTGTCAATTCAAAACGCAGCATTATTGACAGGGGTATCAAAACACCCAGGCCTGTCCCGAAATATTTATAAGTAACCGTGCCTTTATGCTCAAGCATACGGAAAAACTCATAAAGGCCTACGGCTATGAATAAAACGACAGTCAGCCCGCAAAGCCAATCGATAGAGATGGCTCCTATGATTACAAGGATAAGCAAAGTCGAAGTTACTATTCTTCTTATCAACATTTATAGCCCTCCAAACCGCCTCTCTCTTAACTTGTATGCTTCTACAGCTTCCATAAAGTCATCTGCTTTAAAATCAGGCCAGAATTTACGGGTAAAATAAAATTCCGCGTAAGAAAGCTGCCAGAGCAGAAAATTACTTACGCGCATCTCTCCGCTCGTACGTATCAAAAGGTCCGGATCCGGTAACCCGCAGGTATAAAGGTATCCGCTGAATTTTTCCGCATCAAGGTCTTGAACAGATAAATTCCTGGAAATGGCATCCCGGGCAAATTTCTTTGCTGCTTCAACTATCTCTTGCCTGGATCCGTAGTTTAAGGCCAAAACAACAGTTAAACCGGTATTATCTGCGGTTTTTTTCTGCGCCTCTCTAACCTTATCCTGTATATTAACCGGCAACTGTCTGGTTGCCCCAATGACCCTAAAACGGATATTATTCTTATGCATACTGGCAATCTCACGGGTAAGAAAATTATCCAAATAGCGCATAAGAATGCTTATCTCTTTTTGCGGCCTGTTCCAGTTTTCCGCGGAAAAAGCAAAAAAGGTTACAAAACCTATTCCTGCCTCAATGGCTGCCTTAACAATCTCCCTTACTCTTTTAACTCCTTCACGATGGCCGTAATTACGCGGAAGTCCGCGGCCCTTTGCCCAACGTCCATTCCCGTCCATTATGATAGCAACATGCTTAGGGATATTATCTTTATCCGTCATTTACTGATGCGCCTTGTAGTCTATGCCGGGAAACAAATTATCCTTGCATTCGATTTCGCCGAGCCAGGATTGGTCAATTGAATTCCTTTTAATCTCTTCATATAAACGGTTAAACCTTAAAAGATGGTCTTTAGTGCGCCGCAGAGCATATTCCGTATGCGTGCCTGTGCCTAAAATAAATGCCCAGTCAGAACTTTGCGCAAGCAGAAGCTCTCTTAATGCCTGATTTAAAGCGCGCTTTATAAGTCCGTTTGCATCAGGGTTATCTTTAACCAATTCCGTCATCCTGTTAGAAGCATTATGGAGATGGCGGTAAATCCAATCATTGGTACCCTGCAGCCACATTTCGCTATACCCTTTCCAACCCCAGCTTGACATTGAAGGGGTAACCACCTGATTACGCGGATTCTCCCTTAAATATTCAGGGGCGGTAATAAGGCTTAACTCATCCTGGTCAAAAGCAATCTTGCGGATTAAGAACTCAAGCCATAAAGGACCTTCATACCACCAGTGGCCAAACAGCTCTGCATCATAAGGAGAAACAATTATGGGTTTTTTACCTAGAAGATTATATAAATATTCTACCTGTTTCTGCCGGTTGAACATAAAATTCCCCGCGTGGTCCGCTGCCTTATCCCGAGCCCATCTAGAGACATATGGCTCTTTATGATTTCCTGTCCCGGTAATCCGGTAATATTTTATTCCGGTATTGATTCTAATACCATCAGGATGGATATAAGGCTTAATGTAGTCATATTCTAAGTCAAAACCGATATCGCGGTAAAACTCCCGGTAATTATAATCTCCGGGGTAGCCTTCAATTGAACTCCACACCTGTTTTGAAGATTCTAAATCCCTGGCAAAACAAGCTACACCACTATCCTTACAATAAACCGGAGCAAAGACCCCATATTTCGGCCTGGGCTTACCATGCAATACCCCGTGAGAATCAGTAAAAAAATAAGACAAACCTGCTTCTTTTAATATACGGTCATGCCCGGGATTATATCCGCATTCAGGAAGCCATATCCCTCTTGGTTTCCTGCCAAAAACACTTTCATAATGCGCCACAGCCACCTTAACCTGCGCACGTACTGATTCTTTACAAACGTCCATAAGCGGAAGATACCCGTGCGTGGCTCCGCAGGTAATAATTTCAAGTTTACCTAAATCCTGGAATCTCTTAAAGGCATTGGTCAAATTCCGGCCATACCTTAAAAAAGTATCCCGTGCAGATAAGAATTCATTAAGGTACATACAAGAGAGATCCTGAAATTGCGGCTGCCACCGCGTCCTCTCTTTTTCCTTATTCGCTAACTCCACCAGCTGGTTTATATGCTTTAGGTAACGCTCCTGTAAAAGAGGATCGGAAAGCATGGAGATTAAAGTAGGGCTTAAAGTCATGGTAAGACGGAAATCTACGCCGTCATTAACCAGCCTCTCAAAAGCATTAATAAGCGGCACATAAGTTTCTGTGATCGCTTCATAAAGCCAGTCTTCTTCCAAAAAATCTTCGTGCTCAGGATGACGCACATAAGGAAGATGGCCGTGTAAAACCAGGCAAAGATATCCTTTATGCATTATTTTGTCTCTCTTGTTACTATGGGCGTAACCGACCTGGACTGAGACTTATCTTTTGAAATTGCCTTAACCGGCATTACCTGCCTGCCGTCAGGCAAAGCAAAACGTAAAGTAAATGTCCCATCCTGCCTTAAGTTGATAGGTTTGTCCTGGACAGTAACTTTAGCGCTAGGCTCTGTAGCGCCATAAACAATCAATTCGCAATTAACTTGAAGCCAGAAACCCTTTGGAGCCTCTTTTTTAACAGGACTTGCCATAGAAGCAATACCCGGAGAGCTTACAAACCCCTTACGCCATACGCCTCCGGTAGGAGAACTTTTCCCCAACCCAAATCCCATTCCGTAAAGACGGGCAAACGTATCATCTGGAATCATCCACTCTTCATCGGTAATCCAGGACGGACCATCAAGCGGAGTCTCCACAACATTAGAACGCAATATTGTTATAAACCTTCCGTCATTTAACAAAAGGCCTAAGTCTACGCACCATGACCTGCCGGGAGTACCTATATCTATATACCAGCTTAAAGCATCCTCGCGTATCTGTATGTCAAAGAACCTGTTGGCGTTTGAACCGTTAAAATTAATGTTACTTACATCATAAACGCGCAACACCCTATTAGCCTTATGGAATTCTTCTCTAAGTTCTGCCTTGACCTTATCCCAGGTAGAGCCTTTGACTTCCCAATAGGTATACAACCACCAAGGGTCACGCACTGCCAGAGCCATTGTATCCCGGCCATACTCAGAGGGAAGGTCTTGGGAAGAAGGAATTTGCATCGTCATCTGTTTAGCATGAGCAAACTTAACTGTTTCTACAGCCACTTCCTGCCTGCTTAAGGCATATCTTTTCTCTTGCAATATTGCGGCATTACCAACAGGCTTTGACTTTTTAATCCTGGGAGCAGCCTTGCCACTCATGGATTTCTTTAATTTTGTTTTAGGCTTAAGCTTAACGCGTATTTTTTTAGCCATATAATCCTCCGTTTCTTTTAGCAATAAAAAAGGGGACTCATCCCCTTTTTAAAGAACTCAAGTTAACTGTTCTTCGCTCATTCATTGCTACTTCATTTCTTCGCCTTCTTACTGTTTTTTAAAGCTTTTTTCAGGTCTTCTTCCAAAGCTTCCTTTAACTTAGTGACTTTCTGTAAATCCTCTTTAACAGACTGGCATACTAATTGCTCTTGCAGCAGAGCCTTTTTTGTAACCTGATGGGCGGACTTTTCTTCCTCCATCTCTCTCTCTTTTTCCTTCAGCTTCTCCGAGAGAGCGGACTTCTCCTGGGAAAGCTTCATAACTTTTTCTTCTGCATCCAGCCTCTGCATCATCTCTTTTTTCCGGCCTGAGCTTTGGCTGCAGGAGTTAATACAAGAACTTATATTAAACACCAGAAGAAAAACGGTTATAAGCGATAATAAAAGTACCCGCCTGTTTTTGAACAAACTTTCCATAAGACTAGCCTTATTTATTTTAAGTTCTCGCCGGGAATAAACAAATCGGGGCTATCTTTCCGCATACCGGGCTCTTTTACTTTTGAAACCTTCGGCTGTATGACAATCTCAACCCGGCGGTTTAACTTTCTCCCCTCTTTTGTGTCATTAGGGGCGACAGGGCGGTATTCACCGAAACCTATTGCTGAAAGCCGCTCAGGAGAAATACCTTTTTCATTTACAAGAAAATGCAGGACGCTTAAAGAGCGCGCAGTAGATAATTCCCAGTTAGACTTCCAGCCAGAATGCCTTATTGGAACATCATCCGTATACCCCTCTATGCCGATATTAAACCCGGCCATATTATCTTTTAAGACTTTTGATACCTTATCCAAAAGCGGATAAGCCTCGGGTTTTATTTTTGCCTTACCGGAATCAAAAAGAAGATCGCCTACCACGGTAATAACCAGGCCCTTCTCCATCATCTGTAACTTTATCTGCTTATCGGATATCTCTTTGCCCAGCCTCTCTTCAAGCATCTTCTTAGCGCGGGATAATTCATCCAGCTGGCTAGAAAGCTCCTCAATCTTCAGCGCATCAGAGCGCCTCCCTTTTTGAAATATAAAAGTACAGCTTGAAAGCGAAAAACCTAATAATACTACCAGTATGGTTTTTAATGCCTTTTTCATTTCTTCTTCTCCTTCTTAATTTATGAGGTTAACTATAACATAAGCTAATTTAAGAGTCAAGAAAAATAGTGTCTTCCCTGGCTGAGCCAACCGAAACAATGCTAATTTTTACTTTAAGCATATCAGAGATCATTTTAAGGTACGCCCTGGCATTGGGGTGAAAATCACTATAACGTTTTGGCTTTCTTAAGGTTTCAGGCCAGCCTGAAACTTCTTTATAAACGGGCTTAAGATTACTCAACACCTTAAGGTCATGCGGGAACTCTTTAAAAAGCTTACCTTTATATTTATAGGCAGTGCATACTTTGATCTTCTTTAAACCGTCTAATACATCCATTTTCATGACTGCGAGCTCAGTGGCGCCATTAAGCATAACCGCCTCTTTGGCCATTAACGAATCAAACCATCCGCACCTTCTGGGCCTACCGGTAGTTGCCCCGAATTCATTCCCTTTTTTACGCATAATTCCGGAAAAGTCTTTTGAAAACTCTGTAGGAAACGGACCTTCACCTACCCTAGTAGTATATGCCTTAGCTACGCCAATAATCCTATCTATCTTTAACGGAGAGACACCTGTCCCGATGCAGGCACCGCCGCTAGTAGCAGAAGACGAAGTGACAAAAGGATAGGTCCCGAAATCAATATCCAGGAAGGTGCCTTGAGCACCCTCGAAAAGAATATCTTTTCTTGCGTCTATAGCACGGTTTAAAATTAAAGCAGTATTTGAAATATGCGGAGAAAGGAGTTTACCGTAACCCAGATACTCTCTGTATACGGGCTTAAAATCAAACCCGGGATGTTTATAAACCTTCCTGAATATTTCGTTCTTCTCTTTAAGATTATCTTTCAGCTTCTCGGCAAAAATATCAGGGTTTAATATATCCGCCATACGTATACCGCAGCGGCTGATTTTATCCGCATAACAAGGTCCTATGCCGCGGCCGGTAGTCCCTATCTTATGTTTTCTTTTTGTTTCCCTCAATTGGTCCAATATCCGGTGATAAGGCATAATTACGTGCGCAAGAGAAGAAATCTTAAGTCGGCTATTTATATTTATCCCCGATTTCGCTAAGCCTTCCATCTCTTTAAGCAATACGACAGGGTCAACAACCACTCCGTTACCTATACAACAGACCTTACCTTTATGCAGTATCCCGGATGGCATGAGGTGAAATATATACTCCTTATCCCCAACAACAACCGTATGCCCGGCATTATTGCCTCCTTGGTAACGGACGATATAATCTACTTTGCGGGAGAGTATATCAATTATCTTACCCTTGCCTTCGTCACCCCACTGTATCCCTACCAATACTATATTCATTCTTGTTCCTTTATCTTTATGGTCTCTTGAGATATATGTTAAGGGATCATTGTGAATATCTTACGCGCGATATCCGGATGTCTAGCGATAAATTTAAGCTCATCATCAACCAGAGGCTTCTGATTATGCACGTTTGCATACCTAACCAGCTCCAGAACTTCAGTTGCCTCTGCATCATCAGCAAAGGCAATCTCTATTTTTTCATATACATTCCTGAAACCTTTTATCCCGGAATATTCTCCGGCAGTGATCTTGCGCCCGGTCTCAATAATTTCAGGCTCTCCCCTGCCAAGTTCCTCGTAATCATAGAGCTCGTAATTACGCCTGTCTTTTAACGCCCCGTCAGCGTGTATCCCGGATTCATGGGCAAAAGCGTTTGCTCCAATACCCGGCTGGTTTATGGGAATCGGCACACCAAAGGCATACGAAGCATATTTGCATATCTTCCATGCCTTTTTTAAGTCCACCTTTTCATTAAGCAGATAATCCTCCATGCCGCTGCCGTATTTTATTGCCAAAATCACGGAAACTAGGTCTGCGTTTCCGGCGCGCTCTCCCATGCCGTTAACACAAGTATTTATATACGCATCCACTCCGGCGTCAACTGCCGCCTTTGCGCCGGAAATTGAGTTAGCCACAACCAAGCCTAAATCATTGTGGCAATGCACTTCTATCGGGATCTTGACTGATTCTGCCAGAACCTTAACCCTCTCGTAGATACTAAAAGGCGTATCAAAACCTAATGTGTCGCAATAACGGATCCTCTGCGCCCCTGCGTTCTTTGCGTTCTGAGCAAATTCAACCAAATAATCCATTTTTGTGCGGGAAGCATCTTCCGCATTAACCCCTATTGAAGTAGCTCCGGAATCCAAAGCCTCCTTAACCGCCTCGGACATCTCCTTTATTACCGACTGATGATCAAGCTTACCCTTAAATTTATTTACAATCATCTGATCAGATGTCGATATCGATAAGTTAACGTGCTTAAGCCCGGGTATTAACTTAAACGCCTTTTTAACATCATCGCGCGTAGCCCGCAACCACCCTCCCAGCCTTATAGAAGAAAGCGCATTTTTCTTAACTAATTCCAAGTTGGCGTTAAGATAGTTAGTCTCGTGGCGGGTAAGCGGAAAACCAAACTCCGATTGAAATATGCCCATTTCATCCAGATAAATATTGAGCATTGTCTTCTGGAGCTTAGAAAGGCATATGCGCGAAGTCTGAACACCGTCGCGGTTAGTTACGTCAATTATTGATATTTTAGGCTTATCTTTCATTATCCACCTCTTTCCTTAAATCCTTATTCCTTTTACAACTAGGACGTCTTCCAGTTTCTTAATCTTTTGGGTTAACTCATTTGAAATATGGCTATCTACATTCCAGACGCTTATCGCTTTTCCTCCCGGTTTATCGCGGCCGATAGTCATGGCAGCAATATTAACTCCTTCTTTAGCCAAAAGCGTCCCCAGGTTTCCGATTAAGCCTCTCTTGTCCCAGTTTTCAATATAAACCATATCTCCTGAAGGAGCAAGTTCAAGATAATATTCATTAATTTTAACAATCCTGGGTTGCTTATTGCCAGAGAGAGTTCCTGAAAGTACCCTGGTGTCCTTATCAGTTTTTAACTCGACCTGGATAAGGTTTACGAACTCATCCTCTTTGGATGATTTTGCCTCTTTGATCTTAATGCCCCTATCTTTAGCCAGAGAAACGGAATTGATAAAATTTACATTCTCCTTCAGTATCGAAAACAGGAGGCCTTTGCATAAAGCCATGGTTAAGGGGCTTAAGTCATACGCAGCTATACTTCCGCTATAGCTGATATCCAATTCCAGAAATCTTCCTTCTACCAACTGCCCGGCAAAAGCCCCCAGTTTCTCGGAGAGAGATATGTAAGGGTCGAGCATTTTGCATACCTCAGCCTCAAGACATGGGTAGTTTGCGGCATTACGTATGCCTTTGCCTAACAGCGCGTCGCGCACAATTTCTGCCACTTCTATCGCAACATTCACCTGCGCCTCTTCTGTTGATGCCCCCAGATGCGGGGTCACGATAACATTGTCCAATTTTAAAATTTCATGGTCCGCGGCAACAGGCTCTTTTTCGAATACATCTAAAGCTGCGCCGGCAACCTTACCTTCACGAACTGCGGCAGCAAGGGCCTGTTCATCAATAATCCCTCCCCTGGCGCAATTAATCAAACGAACCCCTTTTTTCATCTGGGCAAACTGCTCTACAGAGATCATATGCCTGGTCTCATCCGTCATAGGCGTATGCACTGTAATATAATCAGACTGTTGAAATAATTCTTTCAGCTCTACCACTTCTATCCCTAAAGATTCAGCCACATCTTTAGATAAAAAAGGGTCATAGGCTAAAACGCGCATCCCGAAAGAAAGGGCGCGCTTTGCGACCTCTTTTCCTATCCTGCCGAACCCGACTATACCTAAAACCTTGGCATACAACTCAACTCCCATAAATTTAGAGCGTTTCCATTCCCCTTTTTTAGTAGACGCATTGGCCTGGGGTATATTCCTTGAAAGCGCAAGAATCATACTAAAGGCATGCTCTGCAGTAGAAATAGTGTTGCCTCCGGGGGTATTCATCACAATTACACCTTTTTGGGTAGCAGCATCCAAATCCACATTATCTAAACCTACTCCGGCGCGTCCGATAACCTTAAGCCTTGAGGCGGCGTTAATAATATCCCCGCTGGCCTTAGTAGCGCTACGCACTAAAAGCGCATCATAATCTTTTATGATACTTTTTAGCTCTTCAGGGGAAAGACCTGTCTTTACATCAACCTCAAAATCTTTTACCTCTCTTAATATCTTAAGACCTTCTTCGGATAACGCATCGCTTACCAAGATCTTAAACATTACCAAACCTCCTGATTAGTTTTTTAGGAATACCTCTTCCGCGGCTTTTACCCCGGAGCCCAAGTTGAATTTATACCCCATCTGAAAAAGCACTTTTTCAATGCAGGATATGCCTAATATAATATCGAATTCTTCAATAAAACCCATATGCGCAACCCTGAATATTTTTCCCTTTAATTCATCCTGGCCCCCGGCAATAGTTACTCCGTAAGTATCGCGCATAGTTTTCACCAGCTTCTCTCCGTCAATACCCTCAGGCACATAGGCAGCGGTAACAACATCAGACCCTGCTTCGGGAGCAAATAATTTAAGCCCCAAAGCTTTAATTGCAGCCCTGGTTGCATCTGCCATCTTCTTATGCCTTAAAAATACCGCGTCAAGACCATCCTGTTTCATCATTTTAAGCGTTTCGTTTAAGGCAATAATAAGCGTAATGGCAGGGGTAAACGGCGTATCTGTTTTATCCAGTGCCTTTTTTGATTTTCTTAAATCAAAGTAATAACGCGGGCTTTGCGAAACTTCAATTAACTTAAATGCCTTTGGGCTTACTGAAATAAAACCTAACCCCGGAGGAAGCATTAACCCTTTTTGCGACCCGGAGACTACCAAATCAACATTCCATTCGTCAGTTTTTAAGTCAATCGCCCCTAAGCCGCTTATGGCATCTACGACTAAAACTGCCTGAGTACCTTTAACAATCTTCCCAATAGCTTCAATATCATTAGCAACGCCAGTTGAAGTTTCGCAAAGAGTGGTAAAGACTGCTTTGATCTTTGGGTTTGACTTAAGTTTAGCTTCAATATCGTCAGGCCTAACCGCCTTACCCCATTCTACATCAATAACTTCAGCGTTTATGGCGTAGGCCTTGCAAATCTCTGTCCATCGCTCTCCGAACTTTCCCCCTTGGACAACTAAAGCCGTATCGCCTTCAGATAGCAGATTAATCAACGCGCACTCCATTGCCCCGGTTCCGGAAGAAGCTAAAATAAAGACGTCATTCTTGGTCTGATAAACATATTTCAATCCTTCAGTTGCCTCTTTTAGTATTGTCTGGAATTGAGGCGTCCTATGATGAATAATAGGCCTGCTCATTGCTTCAAGCACCTGGGGAGGTAAAGGCGTAGGCCCGGGGGTTAAAAGATAGTTCTTCCTCATCATCTTTCCTTTCTTTTGTCTAACTGGTTATTATTTTAAAGACGATATTATTATTTCTTCTTGCCTGGGATGATTACTTCGTCAACCAAACCGTAAACCTTAGCTTCCTCGGCAGACATAAAATAATCCCTGTCCGTGTCCTTCTGGACTTTTTCTAGAGTCTGGCCCGTATGCTGGGACAGGATCTGATTAATCTTATCGCGCATATTCAAAATTTCCTTGGCATGCCTAGATATGTCTTCTGCCTGGCCCTGAACTCCTCCCCAAGGCTGATGGATCATTACCCTTGAATTAGGCAATGACTGGCGCTTGCCCTTCGTACCGGCGCACAATAAAAGAGCCCCCATACTAGAAGCTTGCCCAACGCAATATGTAGCTATATCGCATTTAACGAATTGCATTGTATCATATATGGCCAGACCCGCGGTAACAGATCCACCAGGAGAATTAATGTATACGTTTATATCCTTGCTATAGTCTTCCATTTGTAAGAATAATATCTGTGCGATAATCAAATTAGCCACATAATCATCAATGGGGGTGCCGATAAATATAATCCGGTCTTTTAAAAGACGCGAGTATATATCATACGCCCTCTCATACCCTCTTGCGGTCTGTTCAATAACCATGGGGACCAAAGTTTGGTCTTTAATGCTCATACGCACCTCCTTAAACAATTCTAATCTTTTATATTCCAATCTGCCTCTTTAAGTAAGAATTCCATGACCTTACGCGGCATATGCTCATCAAGCGGAATATTCTCTTTCTTTGCTATCGATGAAAGAATCAGGTAAACCTTAACCTGGTTTCTTGTTTCAGGCTCAAGCTCCTCGCGCATCTTTTTCTCCTGTTCTTCTATTTTTTCGCGCGGGATTCCTTTTAAAGCAAGGTCCAGCTTAGCCTGCCTTAACATATCTTCCAACTGCCGCTTTACTAAACTTTGAGGCAATTTAAAATCTAGGCCCTTAACCAGGCTCTCGATAATCTGGCTCTCCAACTTTTGCCTCTCGCTATTCTCCTTTTGAAGAAAAATCTGTTTCTCTAAGACTTTTTCCAGCTCGGATAAAGAAGGATATCCTAAAGACTTCGCTAAGCTGTCGTCTAACTTTTCCAATTTTCTTGTTTCTTTAAACGAATCTATGCTGCGTTTTACCTCATCCGCAGAAACACTCACATTCTTATAATTAATTTTTATATTCCTGTAATCTTTAATATTAATCTCAGGGCTAACCTCTACCCTTGCCTTAAAAGAGAGATTGCTGCGATCCAGCTTAACTTCGGAAATCTGCGGCAATTCAATAACATCAAGCCCCTCCTTGTCCACTGCCTGACTATAAATATCCGGGATAAGTTCTTTCAAAACCTGTTCATGGGCAGTAGGGCCGAATTGCTTTTCAAGTATATCTCTCGGAGCATGCCCGGGCCTAAAGCCCGGGACCTTAGCTTCTGATGATATGCGCTTGAAGACATCTTCAAATTTATTCGACACAACATCCCCGTTAACCTCAACATTAATTTCCCTTATATTTGCGTCAATCTTCTTTACTTCTGTTTTCATTTTTTCCTTTCGTTACAAAAAAACTACATCCTGAATTTCTCTCCCAAATAGACCTGCCGCGCCTTGGTATTATTAATAAGCTCGTCTGCTGACCCGGATATAAGAATTTTACCTTCAGCTATAAGGTAAGCGCGGTCAGTGATGGATAGCGTTTCCCTCACATTGTGGTCGGTGAGCAAAATCCCCAATCCCTTTTCTTTCAGCTCCTTGATAATCTCCTGCGCCTCGTTAACTACAATCGGGTCTATCCCGGAAAAAGGCTCGTCCAAAAGTATAAAAGAAGGGTTGGTAACCAAAGCCCTGGTAATCTCCAACCTTCTCCTCTCTCCCCCCGAAAGCGTATAAGATTTATTTTTTCTTAAATGCGCGATATTTAATTCGTCCAGCAAGCTATCCAACCTCCTTTTCCTCTCCGGCCTGCTTATGGGCAAAGTCTCCAAGATCGCCATTATATTTTCTTCAACCGTAAGCTTCCTGAATATCGAGGCCTCCTGCGAAAGATAACTTATGCCAAAACGGCAACGTTCATGTATCGGAAGGTTAGTGATATCGTAATTGTCAAAAACTATCCTCCCTCGATTAGGAGGAATAATCCCCACAATCATATAAAAAGTCGTGGTCTTCCCTGCCCCGTTAGGCCCTAAAAGCCCGACGATCTCGCCGCGCTTAACCAGGATATCCACACCACGGACGACTTCTCTTTCGTTATAAGACTTGCTTAGGTCTTTAATTTCCAAAAGATGCATTTTTAAACTCTTCCGTAGAATAAAAAACCAGCTGGGGCCGGCCGTTTAAAATTATCTTCTTATCTTTTGCAGCGTAGACTGCCTCATCGCTGTAAGAAATATTATCCCCGCGCACTATCCTCACATTCCCCTTAGCCACGATCATATCTATGCTGCCGGCCATTGATTCTTGCGTTTGATTAGCTGCCTTTGCGCTCTTGTCATCCGCAGAAAAGAAAATATCCATTTTATCGCTATAAATAATGATATCCGGCCTTTCAACCCGGACATTATTATTGAAGGTAGCGATATTTTTACTATAATCAACTTCCAAGGGTCCATCGCAGGTAATAATAACCTTATCTTTAATCGGCAAATCCTGTCGGCTGTCCTTTAGGGCTGACGGATTAATGTCAACGCGCACATCTTTATTTAAAGATACCTTATTTAAATTAGGCTGTCCGTAGATACCCGTGCCGACAATAGTTATATTATCTTTGTCTATATTGACTTTGTCTTGAGTTTCAACCAGCTGATTTTTCCTGTCCCAATCCATGGAATCAGTCGTAAGCTTGGCGCCTCCGGAAGTAGTAATCACCACATCCTCTTTTAAATAAACCTTACCCTCCCCCTTATTAAAATCGCCTCTTTTAGCTGTAAGGTTGACATTCTCGTCTTTTCCGTATAAGTTGCCGTTTACTTCTTTTAATTTGACTACCTCAGTAAAGATATCCGCTGATTTACCCGAGATATCCCAGCTTTTCTTTCCCTTATCTTCATAACCGGATAAAGAAAAATCGTTTATCTGCTGCGCAGGCGCCTCAGGCGCAAAAGCAGAGAAAACGCTGCGGGAAAACAGAAAAAACATAAAAAACAAAAAAGCAATTATTTTAACGCTCATAAATCTTTATAAGGTCTTCCCATTTACCCTGAGATTTAAGGATTAATTCCGCAACCTCACGCACAGCGCCTCTCCCGCCGCGTTTCACGGTTATATATGATGCGGTATCCTTTATCTCGGCACAGGCATTGGCTACAGCAACTTTTAATCCTACCAACTTCATCAAGCCTAAATCCACAAGATCATCTCCGACAAAACAAACCTCACCCGAAGTAACGCCATATTTCTTAAGCAGCCTCTCTAATATAGCGCTCTTAGGGGAAATATCGCTAAAAACTTCGGCAACCCGCATATCCTTAGCCCGGGGCTTTATCGTAGCTGAACCCTTAGCAGTAATAAGCACGGTTTTAACCCCTACCCTGCTTAAAAGATATACTCCCAACCCGTCGTGAACATCAAAAAATTTAGAATCCCGGCCCCTGGAATCATAAACTATGCGGCCATCCGTAAGGACTCCGTCAACATCTAGAAGGAGCAGTTTTATTTTTCTAGCCTGCTCCGTTATCTTATTCTCTACTGGCATATTTTCTTTTTAGACCAATCCTGCTTTAAGCAAATCCTGCACATCCAATAGTCCTACCGGATGGTTGTTCTTGTCGACCACCGGAAGCTCATCAATACGCTTCTCCTGCATAATACGCATTGCTTCTGCCGCAAGCATCTCCTGATAAACCACGGTCGGGGCCTTGGTCATCACATCTTTAATCTTACGCTTAGGCAAGCTAACATCTGACTCAAAATGCCTGCGTAAATCTCCGTCAGTAAATATACCCGATAACCTGCCGCTTTTATTGACTACCGTAGCCGAACCTGCCCTTGCCTGAGTAATCTTCAGAAGGACTCCGGAAACCTTTTCATCTTCTTTGACAATAGGGTTCGCTCTGCCTGTGCGCATAATATCTGTAACCTTTAAAAGCAAACGCCGGCCCAATGCCCCTCCGGGATGGAAAAAAGCGAAATCCTTCTCTTTAAAACCCTTTAATTCAAGCAGGCATACGGCTAAAGCATCTCCCATTGCCAATGCGGCAGTAGTCGATGCCGTAGGGGCTAACCCTAAAGGGCAGGCTTCCTTTTTTACCGATATATCCAAGACTAAATCGCTATACTTAGCCAGCACAGATTTGATATTTCCCGTTAAAGCTATAACTTTACAACCTATCTTTTTTAATATCGGCAAAAACTTCTTCATCTCGTCAGTAGAGCCGCTGTTTGATAAAATAATTACGGTATCTTCTGAAGTAACTTTGCCCAGATCTCCGTGTACCGCTTCTGCAGTATGGAGAAATAAACTCGGCGTTCCGGTCGAAGCCAATGTCGCGGATAATTTCTGCGCGATTATCCCGGTCTTCCCCATGCCGCTGACAATTACCCTGCCTCTAGTCTTTAAAATAATGTTTATAACCTGCTTAAAATTGTTATCAACGCGACTCTTAAGCCCTCTGATTGCGGAGGCCTCAATATCTAAAACCTCTCTGCCTCTTTTTAAAACATCTATTTTCACTTGCTAAATCCTTTCGTTTAAGGCTTTCCTTATCTTTACCACCTGCGCAAGAAGCTTCTCTAGGGCTTTTAAATCAATCATATTCGGTCCGTCGCAAAGTGCCTTATCCGGATCCGTATGCACCTCTAGGAATAAACCGTCGCAGCCAAAGGCGGCTGCCGCGCGGGACAAACCCTCCACAAACTGCCGCTCTCCGCCTGAAGAATTACCTTTACCTCCCGGTATCTGTATGCTATGAGTAGCGTCATAAACTACCGGATATCCAAACTGGCGCATAATTTCTAAAGCCCTAAAATCCGTAACCAAATTATTGTACCCGAAAGAAGCTCCGCGTTCGGTAATAATAATATTCTTGTTGCCGGTTGACTCTACTTTTTTTATCACCGCAAGAATATCCCAAGGCGCTAAAAACTGACCCTTTTTTATATTTACAACTTTACCTGTCTTAGCGGCAGCAATCAGAATATCCGTCTGCCTGCTCAAGAAAGCAGGTATCTGAATTATATCCAGGACCTTTGCCGCTTCAGCAACATCCTTTACGCAATGTACATCACTTAATACGGCAACCCCGACTTTGCTTTTTACTTTGTTTAAAACATCCAGCCCTTTTTTTATGCCGGGGCCGCGGAAAGATTCCAGCGACATACGGTTAGCTTTGTCAAAACTCGACTTAAAAATAAAAGGCACGCCGAAACTGGCAGCAATCTCTTTTATCCTCTTGGCAATACTCAAAGATGCCGATTCTGATTCGATTACGCAGGGTCCCGCGATAAGGACTAGCCTGTTTTTATCTCCTATTGTTATGTTTTTAACCTTAACCTGCCGCATTATCTGCCTCTCTCTTAAGATACTCTTCCACTTTAACCAGATCATCCGGGGTATCTATACCTATAGTATCAAACTTAGTCTCTATAACTTTGATCTTAAAGCCCTCTTCTAATACCCTTAGCTGCTCTAACTTTTCTATAGTCTCCAGGTTGGATTCCGGTAAATTCTTGTAGGTGAAAAGAAAATCCTTAGTATAGCCGTAAAGCCCGATATGTTTAAAATAAGCCGGTCCTTTCACGTCGGAGTTATTTGCTAAATAAGGAATAGTGCTGCGCGAAAAATATAGGGCGAAACCATTCTTATCGGTTACCACCTTTACCACGTTAGGATCGCAAATCAACTCCCGGCCTTCTATCCTTTTTTTAACCGTAGCCATAGAAACCGATTCGTCATCAAGCAGGGCACGGGCAACATTATCAATCATCGTCGGATGAATCAAGGGCTCATCTGCCTGGATATTTACCACTATCTTAACATCCAATGGGTTAACTACCTCGGCAATCCTGTCTGTGCCGCAACTATGGGCCCGGGAAGTCATAGCTACCTTTGCTCCAAAGGCTGCCGCGGCCTGGGCAACTTCCTCTTGATCGCAGGCAATTATAATATCATCAAGCATCCTTGCCTGCTTTGCCCGCTCCCATACATGCTGTATCATCGGCTTACCTATTATCTGCGCTAATACTTTACCATGAAAACGAGTAGAGGAATATCTCGCAGGTATAACCCCGATTACATCCATATTTAAACTAACCTTTCTATTAATTCTTCTCTGTTAATGGTAGCCGTGCCTACTTTACCGACAACTACCCCGGCAGCATAATTGGCAATATGCGCTGCATCTTCTTTGCTAGCGCCTACAGCCAAACTTAAAGCAAATGTGGCAATTACCGTATCCCCTGCCCCGGAAACATCAAAAACCTCCTGCGCTACAGTAGGTATGTGCGTTACCTTCCCTTTTTTCTCAAATAATTTAATCCCCTGCTCTCCCAGAGTAACCAGCAAGGAATCAAGCTCTAAGTACTCCAATATCTGCCTGCCGGCAGCTTCAATATCGCGATCCGTAAAAAGTTTGTCGCTATCCAGCTTTAACTTATTTTTGTTATCTTTTATCTTAAGGTTCCTCACTGCATTTTCCAATTCCTTACGATTAGGAGTAATAGAAGTAACTCCGCGGTAATATTGAAAATGGTCTTCCTTAGGGTCAACCAGGACAGTCTTTTTATGAGACTGGACAAGTAAAATTAATCCCTCGAGCAGCTGGGCGTTAATTACCCCCTTGCCATAATCCTCTATAATAATCGCATCAAGGCTTTTTATATTCTTTTTAACGTAATCAAAGACCTTGCGTATTATATCTTTTGACAAGGGCTCTGTATGCTCCCAATCAACCCTTACTACCTGCTGATGCCCGGCGATAATACGTGTTTTGACCGTAGTGCATCTATCGGACAACTCAAATATACCTTTAGTATCTATATTCTCTTTTCTTAAAACTTTCATAAGAGAGTGGGCATTTTTGTCCTGGCCAGTAACACCGCAGAGGCATGCCTTGGCTCCGTAAGAACTGATATTATTGGCTACGTTAGCCGCTCCTCCGGGCACATGGGTCAATTTGTTCGCCCAGACTACCGGAACCGGGGCTTCGGGGGAAATTCTTTCTACCTTACCCCAGATATATTCATCAAGGATTAAATCTCCGATAACCAGAATGCGCGCCTGGCCAAATCTTTTTACTATATCTTTAAGCCTTCTCATATGTTATGGGAATTGTTTCAATTTCTTAGAATACCCGACTTTGAACTAGTAATT
>CAZAPC010000009.1:0-23008 GCA_964486875.1 uncultured Planctomycetales bacterium | reverse complement strand
GGCTGATATTTATTCTAAAAATATTCTATTTAATGGCCTTAACAGTGAATTTGATTGTTTTTTTGATAGTAAATTTGTATCGAGGTTTAGCCTGGGGCTCGGGGGAGAACATAATATTTCAAATGCCCTTTCCGTAATTGGCTTAGGGCTTACGCTGGGTATAGATATTAAGTTTATTAAGGCTGCGTTTTCCGGGTATAAGGGAGCGGGTAGAAGGTTGGAGCTAAAGTTTAAGGATAAAGATTATACCCTTATTGACGATTACGCACACCACCCTTCAGAAATTAAAGTAACGCTTAAGGCCCTCAATAGCTTAAAGCCCAAGAGAAAGATTGTTATCTTTCAGCCTCATCGCTATAGCCGCACCCAGCTGCTTCTTGATGAATTTGCTAAAAGCTTTAATGATGCGGATATGCTTATCGTTACAGAAATATATTCTGCGGGAGAGCAACCCATTCCGGGCATAAACGGCCTTCTGCTTAGTTCGGAAATAGAGAAACGCTACAAGGGTAAGGGGGTATATTTCTCCCCTAAGGATGAAATTATCGACAGGATTTTTCAAGTTGTAAGGCCCGGGGATTTAATAATTACCCTTGGAGCAGGAGATATCTCAAGGTTAAGCGATGACTTGGCAGAGAGATTTAAAGGTAAAGCATAATTATCCTCTTAAAAGTAAGACGACGATTAAAATCGGCGGTCCGGCTGAATTATTTTGCGCCCCAGAAGGCTTGAGTGAACTGAAGCACCTTATTATCCAGGCAAAAAAGAAAAAAATACCTGTAGTTGTTATAGGCGCGGGCAGCAATATTTTGATAAGCGATAAAGGGGTAAGGGGATTGGTGATAGGGTTAAATTCCATGTATTTTAAAAGGATAAAATTAAAAGGCAATTTTATCGAAGCCGGGGGAGGCGCTATGCTGCCTTTGCTCATAAAGTTTTCCCTCGGGAAATCATTATCGGGAACTGAGTTTTTATCCGGCATACCGGGGACATTGGGCGGGGCAATAATAATGAATGCCGGTTGCTGGGGCAAGGATATTTCGGGCCTGTTAAGGGAAGTTAAGGTAATGGACCCAGGAGGTAATATAAAAACGCTAAAAAGAAAGTCGATCAGATTCAGTTATCGCAAAAGCGGGCTTGAGAAGTATATTATATTAAGCGCAACTTTAGGGCTTAACAAAAGCACTAAGCCGGACATAATGCATAATATCAAGCAGTATTTATTGCAAAGGCGTAACAGCCAGGATTTGGATTTTTGTAATGCAGGGTGTATCTTTAAAAATCCCGAATCAGTCTCTGCCGGAAAGTTAATTGAGCTGTGCGGTTTAAAGGGCAAGAAGAAAGGAGGCGCGCTTATATCCTTTAAGCACGCTAATTTTATTTTAAATAGAAAAAATGCTAAGGCTTCTGACGTGCTAGGTCTTATAAGGCTAGCTCAAAAGAAGGTCAAGGATAAATTTGGCGTAAGTTTGGAGCCAGAGATAAAAATATTAGGAAAGTAATTATGCCAACAGTTAACAGGAAAAGAGCGGCAGGCAACCTAGGTAAAGTCGGTGTTTTAATGGGTGGGCCTTCAAGCGAGAATAAGATATCCCTTAAATCAGGGGCTGCGGTATTAAAGGCCTTGAAAGAATCAAATGTTAATGCATCCGCAGTCATTATTAAAAGCGATAATGCAAGGGATAACATATCCCTGCTTAAGTCTAAAGATATTGATTGTGCGTTTATTGCTTTACACGGCAGATTCGGAGAAGATGGGGGGATACAGAGAATATTGGCTAAGCTTAAGATTCCTTATACGGGTTCTGGTATTAAAGCGAGCAGCCTGGCTATGGATAAGGTTGCCTCGCGCAATATCTTTAAGAAGAGCGGTCTGGACGTTCCTTCTTTCAGGGTTGTAAGAGATAAGTCTAAGGGTATTCTTGCTGCCCGTAGCCTTGGTCTGCCATTAGTAGTTAAGCCCGCGCTTACCGGATCTAGTATCGGTATTTCCGTAGTGAGAGGTATTGATGAATTAGGGCCCGCGGTAAAATTTGCATTAAAATTTGACAATAGGGTGATTATTGAAGAATATGTGAAAGGCCGAGAGTTAACTGTCGGGATCTTAAACGGCATACCGCTGCCGATAATCGAGATTGTCACTAAACATGTTTTTTTTGATTTTAAGGCTAAGTATCAGCATGGCCTTACGGAATATATTGTGCCGGCTAAGATCCCTCCGCGTTCTTCTTTTAGAGTTAGAAAAGCAGCGTTGCTTGCGCATAGGCTTTTAGGATGCTCGGGTTGTTCCAGAGTCGATATTATACTGGATAATAAAGACAGGCCTTTTATCCTTGAAGTAAATACGATACCCGGGTTTACCTCAACCAGTCTTTTGCCTAAAGCAGCCAGAAATGCCGGTATAGATTTTAATAATTTATGTATCAAGTTAATCCGTTTGGCTTATGAAAAGGCAAAAAATTAGCATTCCATTAAAAGTAACTTTTCTGGTTTCGGCGTTTTTTATTGCAATTGTGTTATTCTCAGGGTATGCTTTACGGGTATTTACTACTTCGGGCTATTTTAGTATTAAAGAGGTCGTTTGTTTTGAGGCGCCGGGTAAAGATTGCCTGTATTTTAAGGGAAAGAATATTTTTCTTCTCGACCTGCCCAGAGAGTCGGCATTAATTACAAGGTCATGCCCGGATTGTTTAAGGGTCAGATTGGTCCGTGTATTGCCTGATCATCTATTTGTTGAATTTGTTAAACGTAAACCCGTTGCATTGGTTGAACTTTACCGTTATTTTGCCGTTGATAAGAATGGGATATTATTTGAAGCCCCCCAGGGCATTTCAGAAGAGAGGATCCCTTTAATTACTGGGCTAAAGGGGAAAATATCCGGGGTAAGGCCAGGCGAGAAAACCAGATCAAAAGAATTGTCCCTGGCTTTGTTAATAATCAATGAAGCGGAGAAATTTCGCAACTTAAGCGATTATAAGATACAAAAGATAGATGTTGAAGGAACAGGCAATATTACTATATTAATACCGGTTGATAACGGTTCTTCAAGCTATCTTGATTGGCAGATTCCGGAGAAGCAGAAAATACTTGAAGTAAGAATATCTCAGGGTAATATATTAGAGAAGCTTGCCGTTATGTCCGGACTCATAAACCAGGAGAGGGATAACCTTAAGGATATTAAGTATATTGATTTAAGGTTTAGGGAGCCTGTAATAAAGTTTAAGGATGCTAAGTAATTATATTTGTGCGTTGGATATTGGTTCAAGTAAAGTTGCCGCGTCCCTGGCAGAGATAAAAAAGGGGAGGTTGGTAAATCTTTATTTTGATTCTTCTCCTATTAAGGCGGTTAAGGAAGGTGTGGTAGTTGATTCCTACGGTCTTATTAGCTCAATAGGTAAGATCTTAAAAGGCCTTAAGGAAAAGGCCGGCGCGAATTTTAAGTTTGTATCTATAAATATATCCGGACACGACATCGTTACTCAGCATAGCCACGCAATAATACCTTTGGCCGAAAGAGGTAATAAGATTATAAGCGAATCTGATATGCAGCTGGTTAATGAACAGGCCAGGATATTAGGCTCAAGCCTTGAGAATGAGATAATTCATATGATCCCTTTAGGTTATACAATAGATGCAAAAGATAATATACCTAATCCTTTAGGGCTTTATAGTCATAAGTTGGAAGTTGATTTATACTTAATCTGCGCAAGGCTCTCTTCGGTTCAAAGTTTAATCCGCGTTATTAATCAATCTGGCTATGAGATTAAGGACCTATTCTTTTCCGGGGTAGCTACCAGCAGGGCTGTTTTTAGCTCTCAATTTAAAGAAGGCAATAATTTATTATGTGATTTAGGAAGCGATACTACCGAGATCCTGATTTTTAAAGACGGCCTGCTTAAAGGTATGGAAATTCTTAGATTTGGAGGGGATACTTTGACGCAAGGGCTCTCAGATAGTCTTAAGATCCCCATGGATTTAGCCGAAGATATCAAGCGTTCATACGGGGTTATCGGTGACCCGCTTGATATTGGGGAGGATAAAGAGATTTTAGTCAAAAAGAGCGAATTCTATAAGCCTATAAAGCAAAGGGATGCCTGTGAGGTTTTAACGCTTTCGGCCAATAATATGTGCGTCCAGATAAAAGAGGCCGTGGAGAAAAAGATCGCCCTGCACGATATCAACAGCTTCGTTATTGTCGGTAGGACAATGCTTTTAGACGGATTTATTGAGAATTTGGAGCGTGTATTAAGCCTTCCGGTTAAACTGGGCCGGATCACAAACCTTGAGATAATCTCTTTGATCAGCGAAAATAGCGAGTTGTCGGGACATAAATACCTTAAGTATCTTACTTCTCTTGGAATGATTGCTGAGGCATTAAGGGTTAGGCCTTTGGGAGTTTTACCTTTGCATCAGCCGGCCAAGAATTTTATCTTAAAAGCTCTTGGCAAAGTTAGGGCGGTCTATCAGGAATACTTTTAACCGCTGCTACTTTAAATCCCGTTTTCTTACTTTCCATTGACCTTAAGCCATTCTGTTGTATAATATTTTACCAATGATTAGGGATAATATTTCCGGAATTAAGGAAAGAATCATTTCATCCTGTTTGAGGGCACAGAGAGATCCTTTGGGAGTAAGGGTAATTGCGGTAAGTAAGGGCAGGCCGGTTGAAGATATAGAAGAAGCGCTTGCCTGCGGCATAACCGATATAGGGGAGAATAGGGTTCAGGAGGCTCTTTATAAACTCAGCCTGTTATTAAGTGATAGGCGTGCAAGCCAGCAGAAAATAAGATGGCATATGGTTGGGCACCTGCAGCGAAATAAAGCTAAAGATGCAGTCAAAATATTTGATTTGATTCATTCGGTAGATAGCCTGGATTTGGCTGGAGAGATTGCCAGGCAGGCTGCAAAAATCAATAAAGTCCAGAATGTATTAATCGAGATAAAAACTTCGCCTGAGAAGACAAAATTTGGTTTAAGCCCGGATACGGCAATTGAAGTGATAAAAGAGGCAGCTAATCTTAAGAGCATAAGCATTAAAGGTTTAATGACTATTGCCCCGTTATCGGATAGCCCCCAAGAATCGCGCTCCTATTTTAGGATACTTCGGGAATTAAGGGGCAAGATAAAAGGCTGGGAGTTGCCGGTTTTATCCATGGGGATGAGCGATGATTTTGAGATAGCAATAGAAGAGGGCGCGGATTTTATACGCCTCGGAAGGGCGATATTTGATAAATAGAAAGGCATAGAAAGTTATGTTAGAGACTCGCAACAAGATCGGAATTATCGGATTAGGGAATATGGGTTCAATTATTGCCGGCAAACTGGCAGGAGAATCAGCGGAGTACAGCGTGTTTGCTTATGATAAGGATAGGGATAAGCTTAAGAATGCCAAGTTAGTTACAGCTACAAAAGATTCTGCTTCCATGGCAGCTAATGTCGATACTATTATACTGGCAGTCAAGCCGCAGGATATCGATCATCTCTTAAAAGAGCTGAAAAATTGCGTAAATAAAAGTCTGGTTATCTCCATAGCCGCAGGAATTAGCACTAAGCATATCGAAAGGTTTCTTGGCAGTGCTAGGATTATCCGGGCAATGCCGAACATTGCTGCAAAAATAGGGGAATCGGTTACCTGTTTATGTAAGGGTAGCTTTGCAGGCGAAAGCGAACTTGAGTTAGCAAAGGAGCTATTCTATTATTTGGGAACAGTCCGAGATATTGACGAGAATATGATAGATGCTGCTACGGCAATTTCAGGGAGCGGCCCTGGTTATATATTTTATTTTATCGAAAACAGCGCAGTCGACCCTAAGAATATTCCTGAGCATGCCAGGCACGATATGATGAAAAGGCTGGAGAAAGCTGCAGAGGCCTTGGGTTTTAGTAGTGAAGATGCCTCTTTCCTAGCGGCAAATACGGTAAATGCCTCAATAAGCTTGCTTAAAGAAACCGGGCTTACCCCGGAAGAATTAAGAATTCAAGTTGCCTCTAAGGGCGGGACTACTGAAGCAGGTTTAGAGGTTTTGCGCAGAGGCGGTTCATGGGAAGAAGCTGCTTTGTCTGCGCTTAAAAGGGCGGGAGAATTAACCAGGAAGGAATAAAAATCATGTCTAAAATAGGCATTATCGGAGGAAGCGGATTATATAATATTGATGGTATTGAGAGTCTAAAAGAAGTTTCTGTAAGCACTCCCTTTGGCTGGCCTTCAAGCAGCTTTATCTTAGGTACGCTTCAGGGTAGGGAAGTAGTATTCCTCCCTAGGCACGGGAAAAAACATACAATACCCCCAGGGCGCATTAATTACCGTGCGAATATCTTTGCCATGAAGAAATTAGGAGTGAGTAAGATTATATCAGTAAGCGCTTGCGGAAGCCTGAGGGAAGAGTTGAAACCGTTAGATTTTGTTATTGCCGATCAATTTGTCGATAGGACTAATTATGCCCGCGAAATGTCTTTTTTTACAGAAGGTATAGTCGCTCATATTGAATTCTCACATCCTGTATGTTCATTTTTAAGCAGTAAAATTTATGATGCAGGTAATAGCCTGGGTTTTGCCATGCATCCTAAAGGGATTTATTTAAACATGGAAGGCCCTGCCTTTTCAACTTTAGCCGAGTCTAATCTTTATCGAAGCTGGGGGATGGATATTATCGGAATGACTAATTTTGCTGAAGCAAAGCTTGCGCGCGAAGCAGAAATATGCTATGCAACGTTAGCCTCAATTACAGACTATGATTGTTGGCATCCGGAACATGATTCGGTTACCGTGGATTTAATAATTAGGAATTTAAATAAGAATACCGAGAATGCCAAAAAGATCTTGGCTAAGCTTATAAACAACATTCATAATCAGGAAGAATGCCCTCAGTGCTCCAGCGCATTAAGATTTGCTATTGTCACCGATAAAAATAATATATCCAAGAAGGCAAAGAAAGATTTGAATATTATTATAGGAAAATATGTCCGATAAGCCTGGATACAAAGATACATTAAACTTGCCAAAGACCGCTTTCCCCATGAAGGCAGATCTTCCTCGTCGGGAGCCTGAACTGCTCAAAGAGTGGAGCGAAAAAGACCTGTATGGTTTAATCCGTAAATATTCTCTTGGCAGGAAAAAGTATGTGTTGCATGATGGCCCGCCTTATGCAAACGGAGATATCCATATCGGCCATGCATTAAATAAAACTTTAAAAGATATAGTTATCAAATATAAAACAATGCGCGGCTTTGATTGTCCTTATGTTCCTGGATGGGATTGCCATGGGCTTCCTATTGAGCATCAGCTTTTTAAGGAGCTCAAAATACGCAAACACGAAATAAAGCAAACTGATTTTAGAAAGAAGGCGCATGATTATGCCTTAGGCTATGTTTCCAAGCAGAGGGAGCAATTTAAGCGATTGGGGGTATTCGCAGAATGGGAAGACCCCTACTTGACCTTAAGCCCGGATTACGAGGAAAGCATACTTATTGCTTTTAATGAACTGGTAAAATCAGGATACATATACCGCGGACTTAAACCGGTTAACTGGTGTTTTAAATGTGAGACTGCCCTGGCTGAAGCAGAGGTGGAGTATGCCGAGCATTCTTCCCCTTCCGTATTTGTAAAATTCAAGATTACATCCGGCAATGAATTCTCCGGTTCTTATCTAGCAATCTGGACTACTACTCCGTGGACATTATTAGCTAATGTTGCCGTAGCGGTTCACCGGGATTTTAATTACATTTTAGTTTCTACCGATAAAGGGAATCTGCTGATTGCTAAAGATTTATTAAAAAGCGCATTAGGGGAAATGGGGATAGAGGAATTCAAAATTATAAGGGAAATAAACGGCAACCGGCTCGAAGGGTTAGTTTACGAGCATCCGCTTGGCTTAAGGCTCGGCCGCGTAGTATTGGGTGATTATGTTTCTAAAGAAGAAGGAACAGGGTTGGTGCATATTGCTCCGGGGCATGGCAGTGAGGATTACCTTATCGGAACAAAATATAAATTAGATATTATTATGCCCGTAGATAATAGGGGAAATTTTGATTCTTCTACCGGAGAATTTACAGGGGTTAACTGTTTGGATGCGAATAAATTAATTCTGGATAAGCTTGATAAACTGGGCGCGCTTCTGTCTAGCTCGCAGATACAGCATTCATATCCTTATTGCTGGCGCTGTAAAAGTCCGATAATTTTCCGTGCTACTAAGCAGTGGTTTTTAAGCCTTGAGCATAAGGATCTGAAAAGAAAACTTAAGGAGATTATTAAGGAGAATATTTCCTGGATACCTGCAAGCGGTATGGAGAGGATATTGGGCATGGTGGAGCTTAGGCCTGATTGGTGCCTCTCCAGACAGAGGTATTGGGGTGTCCCTATACCTTCGCTGGTTTGTGACGATTGCCATGAGGAATTTCTGGCGCCGGAAGTAATCGAAAGGTTTATAGGTTTTTGCGCCAATAGCGGTTCAGACTCCTGGTTTTTAAGGGATTTAAAAGATTTTTTACCCGAAGGCCTTACCTGTCCCTGTTGCAAGGGGAATAATCTTTCTAAGGGGAAGGATATATTGGATGTATGGTTTGATTCCGGGGTAAGCGCGCAGGCAGTATTAAGAAAGAGGGAAGGGCTTGAGTTTCCGGCTTCTTTATATCTGGAAGGTTCGGATCAGCACCGGGGATGGTTTCAGTCCTCTCTAATCCCGGCTGTTTGTCTTTATTCTCAAGCGCCGTTTAAAAGCGTTCTAACCCATGGTTTTGTGGTTGACGGAGAAGGCAGAAAGATGTCTAAGTCGCAGGGGAATGTAGTTTCTCCCTTTGATATCATTAAGGATTACGGAGCGGATATCTTAAGGCTCTGGGTTGCATCAAGCGATTACAATGAGGACATCAGGATATCAAAAGAGATCCTTATGCGTTTGGCTGAGGCCTACCGTAAAATAAGAAATACAGCGCGTTTTATCTTAAGCAACTTGTATGATTTTAATCCGGATAAGGATAGTATTAACCCTGCAGAATTAAAGGCGGTAGACAGGTGGATACTAGGGAGGTTAGGAGTTGTTTTGGGCCTGGTTACGGATGCCTATGATTCTTTTCAGTTCCATAAAGCATATAAAGAGCTGTATGATTTTTGCAACGAAGAGTTATCGATGTATTATCTCGATATGGTTAAGGGCAGGCTGTATACCTATGCCGCGCGTTCTTCTGAAAGGCGGTCTGCCCAGACAGCAATGTATATTACGTTAAATTTACTGGCTAGGGGAATGGCCCCGATACTTACTTTTACATCAGAAGAGATATGGAGGAATATCCCAAAAAACTCAGAAGAATTGTCCGTGAGTAGTGTTCATCTTTTGAGTTGGCCGAATGAGATCTTCAAGGAAGAGAAGGGAATTGACTTAATTATTACCCTGATCCCAGAAGTAGCAAAGAGCCTGGAAGAGATGCGTGCGTGCGGAAGAATAGGCAGTTCTTTTGATGCACAAATAAATATGTTGACAAACGACCAAAACCGTTATAATTTCTTAACAAGTTTAAAAGATGATCTTCCTGAGATATTTAAGGTTTCATCTGTTACTATTGACAAAGTAGATATTCTGCCGCCGGAGGGTATTAGCAGGGAGTGCACGGATATTGCATTAGTTGTGAAAAATGCTGACGGAGTAAAATGCCCGCGCTGCTGGAATTATAGCCAAACAGTCGGAAAGTCATTGGAGCATCCTTTAATTTGTTTAAAATGTGAGGCTGCTGTCAGAGAGGAGAGAACAAATTGAAAAAGAAATTTACTAAGAAGGAACTCTCGGAATTCAAAAAAATAATACTTAAGCGCAAAGAAGAGGTCAATGACGAAATAAGGCATATATCCGAGGATACATTAAAAAAGTCGCAGAAAGACGCCTCAGGGGATATATCTGGATACACCTATCACATGGCAGATGTAGCCACCGATAATTATGATCGTGAATTCTCTTTAGGCTTTGCATCTAACGACCGCAAGTCGCTTTATGAGCTGGAGGACGCTTTAAAAAGAGTAGAAGAGGGCACTTACGGGATATGCCAGGATTGCAAAAGTTTTATTGCCAAGACAAGGCTTAAAGTAGTTCCCCAGGCGCGCCTATGTGTTAAATGCCAGCAGAAGAGGGAAAAGAGGTAACTTTATCCCCGGATGGTTTTAGCCACTGTTTTATTGACTCTCGGCTTAGATCAATTAACTAAGTTTATCGTAGTCAGAAATTTTTCTCTCCACGATTCTTTCTCGCTTATAAATGGGGTAATGAGTATAACTTTAGTGCACAATCGCGGTGCAGCCTTCGGTATATTTAAGAATCAGTTCTTCCTTTTTGTTTTTATATCTCTTCTTACGGTAATCCTGATTTATTTCATTCTTCGTAATAACAAAGGCAGTAAACTTTTCTCGTTTTCTTTAAGTTTAATATTAGGGGGTGCTTTGGGTAACCTCATTGACCGGATATTTTTAGGATATGTTGTCGATTTCCTGGATTTTCATATCTGGCCGGTATTTAATATCGCAGATAGCGCTATTACTTTTGGCACTTTAATCTTAGGCTGGCTGATATTTAAGCCTGTTTGTAAAAATGCATCCTGAAATCTGCTCCATCGGACCCTTCGTGATTTATTCTTACGGGGCTATGCTGGCGGTTGCTTTTTTAATTGCGGTTACCCTTGCCTGCGCTGAAGCCAAGAGGCAGAAGGTAAACCCTGATTTCATCTTTAATCTTAATTTCATCGTCTTTATTTCAGGAATTATCGGCGCAAGGGCTTTTTATGTCCTCGAGAATTTAGGATATTATCTCAAGAGCCCGCAAGAGATAATTATGCTTTCTCACGGAGGCATGTCCTGGTTTGGGGGGTTTTTCCTGGGGTTGGCTTCAGGGCTTTTTTATTTGAGGAAAAAGAAAGAAGGTGTATATAAAACCCTGGATTTAATTGTCCCATTCTTAGCCTTAGCGCAATCACTGGGCAGAATAGGTTGTTTTTTAAATGGTTGTTGTTTTGGGAAGGCATCAGCCCACGGTATTTATTTTCCCGTTCATGGATTAGTGTTAATACCTACTCAGCTCTATTCCTCGTTTCTACTTGTTCTAATTTTTATTATTTTAAGATTCATGCAAATCCGGCCCCATAAGTCCGGCCAGGTATTCTATTCCTATATTTTTCTTTACTCTGCCAAAAGGTTTATTATCGAGTTCTTCCGGGCGGATAACAAAATTATCTTCTTTAACCTTACCTTATTTCAGATTATAAGTATTTTTCTATTGTTTATCTCGTCTATTAAGCTTGCATCTTTCTTAAGTGCGCAGAAAGAAAATGAAGGAATATAGTTTTACGGTTCAACCCGAGGAGGAAAAGCTCAGGTTGGATATTTTGCTTGCCGATTTCTCCAGGAATAACCGCCTTGGAATTTCCCGTACTTCAATAAAAGATATAATATTGGAAGGAAAGGTGCATGTAGGCACTCTAGTAGTAACCAAGCCCAACAGCAGGGTAAAAGAAGGCGATACAGTAAGGTTTAGTTTGGAGACGAGCAGCCCCGATTACATTAAACCAGAGGACATCAAGCTGGATATTATTTATGAAGACGATTATATTGCGGTTATCAATAAGCCCTCTGGCCTGGTTGTGCATCCTGCCCCGGGAAATTATGAGCATACCCTGGTAAACGCAATCCGGAATATTTTCAGCTCACTTTCAAATATTAATCCCGGCAGGCCGGGGATTGTGCATCGTCTGGATAAGGAGACCTCGGGCCTATTGATTATCGCTAAGGATAACCAGAGCCATTTAGAACTTACGCGCCAGTTCTCTGAGCATCTTATTGAGAAAGAATATGTCGCCATTGTTAAAGGCAAGATGGAGTTTGACGAGGGCGTAATTGAGGCACCCATCGCAAGGCATACATTTAAGAGAAAAAATATGTCGGTTAATTTCTCGGACAAAGCCAAAGACGCTAAGACATATTACTGTACTTTAAAACGCTTCAGGGATTTTAGTTTTTTAAGCCTCAAGCCTTTTACCGGCAGGACTCATCAGCTGAGGGTTCATCTGGATTTTATCGGTCATCCTATATTAGGGGATAATAAGTACGGGAAGTGCAATAAGTTTAGCCGTTTGGCCCTGCATGCTAAAAGGCTTAAATTCCTGCATCCTGGAACAGGAAGGCCCGTAGAGTTTACCGCTCCTATCCCTAAGGAATTTAGGGAGTTACTAAATAAATCTTGATTTTTCATAAAGGAATGCTATATTAATTTAAATAGAAAAATATTATAAAGGAGGAGGCATGGATATTAAGGGTAGGTCACCTGGAATTATAGTGATTATATTAATTCTGGTTCTTCTTATTGCTGCATCTTCCGGATTTTATCTTTACCATCAGGAACACCTTAAGAACGTAGATTTAGAGGAGAGGTTCGAGGAGCTAAATACTAAATATAAGATTGGTGAGGCTAAGTTACTTGAGGCCCAAAAGATACTTTCTTCTTTAGAGGCAAAACTTAAAGAGTCTGATAGCCGGATCTCTGATTTAAGTAATGAATTGGAAAAAGAAAGAGCAGATAAAGAAAACGTATCATCCAGTCTGGAGCAGTTTAAGCTTGATTTAGAGGCTCAAAAGGGCCTGCGCTCAGATCTGGAGAATAGATTGAAAAGAGTTTCTGGAGATTTACAGTCTGCCCAAGATAAGTTAGCGCTTCTGGAGGCAGAGAAGAAAGATTTGGAGGCTAAGGCCCAGGAGGTTAATAAGGAGGGCTCTGCTGCCGGTATTGAGCTAGGTAAGATTATAGTAAAGGACGAGGCGGTTAAAGCCAGTCCGAGTAAAGCCGTAGATTCCTCAACTCCTCAAGTGGAAGGTAAAATACTGGTATTAAATAAAGAATATAATTTTGTAGTGATAAATTTAGGAAGCAAAGATGGAGTAGCTATGGGTCAAGTATTTTCTGTCTACCGGGGGAATAATTATCTCGGAGATATAAAAGTAGAGAAATTGCATGATTCTATGGCTGCCGCAGGATTTGCCTCAGAGGATATCAAGGGCAAGGTTAGAGAAGGCGACAGGATAGTGCAAAAGGGTTAAATGAAGCCGTTTAATATTGTGCCCGGGCTCAGATTACGGGGCAGGATCATTTTACCCGGAGACAAATCAATAGCTCACCGCGCGCTTATTTTAAGCGCAATAAGTCCCGGAGTAACAACGCTAAATAACTTCCCTTCAAGCGAAGACCTAAAAGCAACAATCAGTATATTTACTAAGCTAGGAGTTAAGATAAAAAGTTCCGGGAAAGGCATGGTTATTGTTTCCGGAAGAGGCTTGAACGGTTTAAAAGAGCCGAGGGAGGGTCTGTTTATTGCTGAATCAGGCACTACTTTTAGGCTTTTGCTGGGAGTTTTAGCCGGCCAGAATTTTGGGGTGAAGGTTTTAGCCGGGAAGTCACTCTCTCGAAGGCCAATGTTAAGAGTTACGGAACCTTTAAGGGGTATGGGCGCTTTTGTTAAATCAAGAAGATCTGGCCAGGATGAGTATCCTCCTGTTTTTATTAAGGGAGGCAGGTTAAGGGGGATTACTTATAGGGTTCCGGTTGCTTCAGCACAGGTAAAATCAGCAATTATCTTAGCCGGGCTTTATGCTGAAGGGAAAACTAGAGTTATTGAACCGGTTAAAACACGTGACCATACTGAGCGCATGCTAAAGTTTTTTAAAGCAGGAATACAACATAAAGGGAATACTATAGTTATGAAAAGAACAATGTCCCTAGTTTCTCCGGGAAGGTTTTATGTGCCCGGAGATCTTTCTTCTGCCTCTTTCTTTGTTGTTGCTTCTATTATTCTCCCTGGGTCAAGGTTAGTTTTAAAAGATGTAAGCTTGAACCCAACCAGGACTGGGTTATTAAAGGTTTTAAAAAGGATGGGCGCAGATATTAATATTGCAAAGAAATGCCGAAGGGTATCAGGTTTTGAGCCTAGCGGAGATTTAGAAGTTACAAGCAGTAAGTTGAAAGCTACAAAGGTCACACAGGAAGAAATTCCTTCCCTGATAGATGAATTACCTATCCTTATGGTAGCCAGTTGTTTTGCTAAGGGAAAAACAGTTCTTGAGGGGGTAGGGGAGCTTAGGGTTAAAGAAACCGACCGGATACGCTCAATGACCGAGAATTTAAACAAGATGGGCGCAGATATAAGGATAATCAGGCATAAGCTTAAAGAGAATATGTTTATTCAGGGCGTAGAAGGGCTTAAAGGCGCGGCCTTGAAGAGCTTTGGAGATCATCGCACGGCCATGAGTTTGATGATTGCCGGTCTTTCCGCCTGCGGCAGGAGCCGCATAGATGATGTATCCTGCGTTAATAAGTCATTTCCCGGATTTGCAAATTCCATGCAATCCCTGTTAGGTTAAATTTACTTAACTTTTTATTTGACATATAGTTTAATTCCTGTTAGAATCCTCTCTATACTCTTTAAAAGTTTTTTGCTTTCATAGCAGGGGAGAAATATATGGGTAAATTCAAAGAAGCCTTTAAGAAGATTTTGGATTATTTTTTAGACTTAGCGTCTAATGATATAGGTATTGATTTAGGCACAGCTACTACTCTGGTGTATGTTAAAGGAGAGGGTGTAGTGCTTTGCGAGCCTTCGGTTGTTGCTGTTGAACGCGGGACATCCCATGTCTTGGCAGTAGGAGAAGAGGCAAAACGCATGTTAGGCAGAACCCCGGGTAATATCATTGCTATAAGGCCTATGCGCGATGGCGTGATTACGGATTTTGAAGTCACTGAAGCCATGCTAAGGCATTTTATAAGAAAGGTCAGGCACCGCAGATTTCAGATAAGGCCTAGGATAGTTATCGCCATACCATCCGGAATTACTGAAGTTGAGCGTAGGGCAGTCAAGGAGTCTGCAGAGAGGGCTGGCGCAAGGGATGTATTCTTAATTGAAGAGCCTATCGCCGCAGCTATAGGAGTGGGTTTGCCGATACAAGAACCAGTGGGTAATATGATTATCGATATAGGCGGAGGCACTACCGAGATAGCTGTTATTTCTTTAGCGGGCATAGTATTCTCCAAGTCAATACGTATCGGTGGGGATGAGATGAACGAAGCGATTATTGAATACCTGAAAAAGACATATAACCTTATGGTTGGGGAGAGGACTGCGGAAGAGATTAAGATCAAGATCGGCTCAGCTTATCCTTTGGAGGAAGAGATGTCTTTAGAGGTAAAGGGTAGGGATTTAATCGTCGGGTTGCCTAAGATGGTGACTATCACCAGCGAAGAGATAAGAGAATCGTTACAGGAGCCCTTAAGGGCAATATTAGAGGTAACAAAAATATCCCTGGAGCGTACTCCTCCGGAATTGGCCGCGGATTTGATTGAACACGGTATTGTTGTGGCAGGCGGTGGCTCGCTGTTAAAGGGATTGGATAAACTAATTTCTGAAGAGACCGGCTTGCCGGTTCATATCGCGGAAGACCCGGTTACCGCCGTAGCTAATGGCACGGGTAAGGTATTGAACGAAATTAAATACCTTAAGAAAGTTACGGTAGCCATTAAGTCAGAGATTCATAATTAAACCTGCATAAAATATTAAAATGTGTTTAAGCTTACCAATAAAAAGCTAAATTTTATTTTAACTTCCTTCCTGTTTTTAGTAATTCTTATATTTTCTGTCGCTATCTTCAGCCCGCCTGTAAATAGATTATTACGGTTACCATTGGGGATATTTGCTGCCTTAAGGCGCGAAATCGCAGGGGCCATATTCTATCATCGTAACCTTTTGCAGAATGAGGCATTAAAAAGAGAAACAGACTTCCTAAAAAATAAGATAAACTCATTAAATGAGTCTTATCTTGAAAATTCCCGCCTTAAGGAGTTGCTCTCCCTTAAGAAAGCTTCTGCCCTTAAGTTAATTGCTGCCAGAGTGATTGCCCGCTCCGCAGATAGCTGGTCATTGAATATTACTATTGACAAGGGTAGTTATAATGGCATCCGTCAGGGCATGAGCGTGATTACGTACTTAGGGTTGGTGGGAAGAGTTGTGGAGGTGGCGCCGAGCTTTAGCAAGATAGCACTTTTAAGCGATCCTAATCTTGGGGTATCGGGGATTGTACAGCGCAGCCGGCAGGAAGGGCTGGTGTCAGGCACATTAGGCAATAATTTGATTATGAAATATCTCCCGGAGGAAACGGATATAAAGATCGGAGATACTGTGGTAAGCTCTGGATTGGATAACGTTTACCCTAAGGGCGTTCTAATAGGAAAGGTTATTGAAATAGGCAGGGAATTTTCGGGATTAAGCTGCTATGCATTGATTAGGCCTGCAGTCAGTTTTTCTAATTTAGAAGAAATATTGATAGTTGTACCATGAAGTCATATTTAGTTCTTATTATTGTTATTGTATTTGCGTTTCTGCAGGTTACATTTGTTGATTATTTTAATTTCTTTGGCGCCAAGCCCGATTTACTTCTAATCGCTGCTTTTATCGGAGGGCTATCTCTAAAAGTTGGTTGGGCCTTAGGGATTGGGTTGTTCTCCGGCATATTAAAAGACTCATTTTTACTTAATAGGTTCGGCTTGAATGCAGCTTTGTTCCCGCTTTGGGTTCTTTTATCTAAAAAATTATCCCGCAGGGTTTCTATAGAGGATAACTTATCACGGGTTATCCTTATTGCGTTAATTTCACTGTTGAATAATATCATCAGCGGAATTTTCTTACTTTATACTGGTGCCACGGTGCCCCTTGGTATATTCCTGCGCATTGCTATCCTTTCCTCCTTTTATACGGCGCTAGTTTCATATTTTACTTTAAGGATTATAATAAAATGAACAGGTCGAGAATAATTTTCTGGGGTTTGTCTTTGGTTTTTCTTTTGCTCGTTGCAGGATTGTTTAATCTGGAGGTAATTCGAGGGAGAAACCTTCGGGGATTAGGCGAAAAAAACTGTATCAGGCTGGTAAGCCAAAGAGGGAGCAGGGGCAGGATTGTTGATCGCAACGGTCTCTTGATCGCAGGCAACAGAATTTCTTATGACTTGATTCTTATCCCTCAGGAGGGTATAAGGCAGAATGATATGATCGCGAAGATCTCCCGGGTATTGGGTAAAGATTTCGGTTTGGAGCGTGGTAGATTAAGCTTTGGCACTTCAATGCCTGTAGTTATAGCGAACAATTTAAAATTAAAGGAGGCAGTTTCTTTAGGCCAGCTGAAAATAGATTTTCCTTGTATAAATATTCAGGCTAATCCTGTAAGGGACTACCCTGAATTTAAACTGGCTTGTCATTTATTAGGATATCTGGGAGAGATAGACCGTTGGCGGCTTACTAAGCTGGAAGACTATGGTTATAAGACTAAGGATATCGTGGGGTTTGGAGGGGTAGAAGAAAAATACGATTATTATTTACGCGATGAAGAGGGTGGGGTTTCTTTTCAGGTAGATCACCGCGGTAGGCCTGTGCGTACCTTAGGTTTTAAGCCTCCTGTTAACGGAAAAGATGTGCAGCTTACCATTGATATAAGAATACAGAAGATTGTAGAGGGCGCACTGGGGGATAGGAAGGGCGCGGTTATTATTATGAACCCTTACAACGGAGAAATTTTGGCTTTGGCAAGTTCTCCCGGGTTTAACCCGAATACCTTCTTAGCTAAAGATTCCTCTACTGTGTCCAAATTATTTAAAGATCCTGCCGCGCCTATGATTAACCGCGCTATAAGCGGTGCGTATCCCGCTGGTTCAATCTTTAAATTGGTGGTGGCTGCAGCTGTGCTGGAGAATAGGAAGATAACCAGGTATACCTCTTTTCTCTGCCAGGGGCAGCTTAAGGTTGGCAGACAGGAATTTAAATGTTGGAGTACACATGGTACACAGGATATCGTTGATGCCTTAATTCATTCTTGCAACGTATTTTTTTATAGGGCAGGATTATTAGTCGGTGCTCAGGCTATACACGATTATGCACTTAGGTTAGGGTTATCACATACCACGGGCTTCGATCTTCCCTATGAAAAACAGGGTTTTATTCCGTCTCCTTTATTAAAGAAGATAAGTACATTCAAGAATTGGTTTGATGGTGATACGGCTAACTTGAGCATTGGGCAGGGTGATGTATTGGTTACTCCGCTACAGATTACGAGAATGATGGCTGTGTTTGCCAATAAGGGATACTTGGTTAACCCGCATGTAACCAAATCTATTAATGGTAAAGATATGTTCAGGTATCACAAAAAACCTGAAAAGGTTAATCTCAGGCCGGAAACCATTAATTATATAAATGATGGACTTAGAGGGGTTATAAGTGATCCCGGAGGCACTGGAAATGTTCTTTCTACTGTAGGTGTTGCTATTGCAGGAAAGACGGGCACTGCGCAAGCTCCTCCTAAGTCTTCACATGCATGGTTTAGCGGGTTCTTTCCGTTTAAAAGTCCCAGGTTTGTAATCTGCGTGTTCCTAGAGCATGGCGGTCCCGGGTATTATTCCTGCCTGGTAGCAAAGAGGGTAATAGAGGAGATGCTCGAGCAAGGTTTAATATGAAGAATGCTTCGTTAACAATACTTTTAATTGCAGTTTTGATTTGTATATTAAGCTTATTATCTATATTCAGCAGTACCTCTCAGAGAGAAGGTGAAATTTGGCAGAATATATACCAGCGTCAGGCACTATGGATTGGCCTGGGGATAATGTTTTTTTTAATTATATCTAATATCAACTACCGCAGGTTTTGGGATTGGACATATTTTTTATACTTGGCTTCTTTATTTTTTCTCCTTTTGGTGCTTTTGTTAGGTTCTGTTCGTTTAGGTGCACAGCGTTGGTTGAGGTTCGGATGGTTTAATTTTCAGCCGTCAGAATTAGCCAAGCTTGTTATGGCAATATTTCTGGCGCGCTATTTCAGCCTGAAAGATGAAAGTAATGTTACTTTGCTTTCGGAGAGATTCGGGGTATTCCGCGCTTTAATAGTCCCCCTTTTTTTTATCGCTATACCCATGGGTTTAATAATCGAACAGCCTGATTTAGGGACAGGCCTGATAGTGTTGTTTATTTTTATCCCTATGTTATACCTTGCGAATGTTAAATTGAAGTATCTTTTTGTTATGCTGGCGTTAATTATTTTTTCTACTCCTTTTGCGTGGAATTTTCTGAGAGGTTACCAGAAAGACAGGCTTATGGTTTTTCTAAATCCAAATATCGATCCTTTGGGGGCAGGGTATACGATTATACAATCAAAAATAGCAATTGGTTCCGGGGGTTTTTGGGGAAGGGGTTGGCTTTCGGGAACGCAGAGCCAGCTGCGCTTTCTCCCTGAAGCGCATACGGATTTTATCTTTGCATCTTTTTCAGAAGAATGGGGTTTGTTAGGCGGCATTGTGCTTTTATTCTTATATTATCTTTTGATCCGTAAGGGTTTTTTGATCGCTCAAAGGACCCGTGATCAATTTGGCAGGCTTATGGCTTTTGGTATTTCTCTTATGCTCGCCATCCAGGTCAGCATAAACATAGCAATGAATATGGGTTTTGCCCCGATAGTTGGCATCCCTTTGCCTCTAATGAGCTACGGAGGATCGTCTATATTCGTTACTTTTATTGCTTTGGGCATATTGGCTAATATAGATAAAAGCCGGGCGGTATTCTAATTATGTATGACGATATTCTTTTAGACGTAAGGCGCCCGGCGCAGTATATCGGGCGCGAATGGAATGTAACAAATAATGAATTTGACGGTAATTTTATAAAGTTTGCGCTTTCATTCCCCGACCTTTATGAAATAGGGATGAGCAACTTGGGTATACGTATTATATACGGGTTGCTTAACAGTACTCCGGGGATCCTGTGTGAAAGATTCTTCAGCGTAGATAAAGACCTGGAGGAGAGGTTGCGTTCGGGGCAGAGGGAGATTCTTTCTTTAGAATCCCGCAGAAGGCTTATTGAGTTTGATCTGGCTGGTTTTTCATTGGGCTCTGAGTTAGGGTATACAAATGTATTGAATATTTTAGATTTAGCGCGCATACCTTTAAAATCAAGCTTGCGCGATTACCGCTATCCCCTGGTGATCGGAGGCGGACCCTGTACTTTAAACCCCGAGCCGATTCATGATTTTTTTGATTTATTCGTGATCGGAGAGGCAGAGCCGGTTATCCTTGAAATTATAGAGATATACCGTAAATATAAGAAAGAATATAAATCCGGCAGGATGGATAAGACAGAATTATTATCCGCGCTGTGCGGCCTGCGGGGAGTTTATGTCCCTTCGTTTTATGAGGTAGTCTATGATAAAGAAGGGAAGCTTGAAGAGTTTAAGCCTAACAGGCCGGGTGCACCTGTAAGCGTAAAAAAAAGTTTTGTAAAGGATTTGAATTTCAGTTACTATCCTAAAGATTGGCTTGTGCCTAATGTGCAGGTTGTCCATGACCGGGTTACGCTTGAAGTTATGCGTGGTTGCCCTAACAGGTGCCGTTTTTGCCAGGCCAGGTCACAGTATTTTCCTTTACGTTACCGTGAGTCTGATAAAGTGCTTGATCTGGCGGATTGCATATACAAGAAAACAGGTTATGAAGAATTCTCTTTATCCGGACTTTCGGTAAGCGATTATCCTTCTATAGAAGAACTGTTGAGTAAATTCATCTCTTTATTCAAACCTAAGGGCGTAAGCCTTTCTTTGCCTTCAGTAAAAGCTAGGCATATAATGGGTGAGGTATCTTCTCTTATCGCAAAGTTTAAGAAGACCGGGCTTACCTTTGCCCCTGAGGCAGGCTCTCAGAACTTAAGGGATTTGTTAGCAAAAGATTTTAATAGCGAAGATTTCTTTAACGCTTTAAAAGAGGCTTATGCTTGCGGATATCAGCATGTGAAGCTCTATTTTATGATTGGTATCCCAAAAGAAAAAGATGCTGATTTAGATGAGATTATTGAGTTTTCTTCCCGGGTATCCGAAGCAAGAAAAGATGTAGGTAAGCCTCCGGCAATAGTTAATGTCAGTATAAATAATTTAATCCCCAAGCCCCATACTGCTTTGCAGTGGTCTCCCATGCAGGATTTAGAGGGGATAAGGAACAAACAGAATTATCTTAAGGCTAGGTCTATTAAATGCAGAAAGATTAAATTCAGTTATCATGATTTAAGGATGAGTTTTATGGAGGGGATCTTATCGCGCGGTGACAGAAAGTTGTCCGAAGTAATCTTAGCTGCTTATAAAAAAGGGGCGAAGTTTGATGCCTGGAGCAATCATTTTAACTTTAGCTTTTGGGAAGATGCATTCCGGGAGTGCGGCATAAACCCGGATTCTTATTTACAGGGGAAAAAAGTTGATGATTTGTTGCCATGGGATTTTGTTGATACCGGAGTCAGCCGCGGACATTTAGCTGAGGAATTTAACAAAACTATTGCCATATAATAAGATAAGGGGTATAATTCTAACATAAAATTATCAATTTTGCCTTTTAAGAAAACAGGGAGGTAGAAAATGGCGAAGAAGCGTAAGTTGCTTTCTTTATCTTCGCGCGGGCTTAAGCATAAATTAATGATTTCTGCGGCATTAATGTCTGTTTTACCTTTATTAGTCAGCGCATACCTTGTTTCATCTCATATCCTGCCTCGAGTTGGCCCTAAGATAGATATATTGCTTTCCCTTTTTATAAGTATTGTTATAGCGGTGATCGGGTTTTTTGTGACTAAGGAGGTTTTTGACCGTGTACTCGTAGTTACTTCTGATGCTAAGATGATTGCCGCGGGAGATTTATCCCGCAGGCTGTATGCTTCAAGCGATGATGAAGTCGGAGATTTAGGTAATGCCCTTAATAAGCTTACCGAGCGTATACGTAATAATATGGAGGAGCTTAAGACCTATGGCGAGAGGACAACCGAGATTAATTTAGGAATTCAGAAAAGGGTCATCGTACTTTCCAGCCTCCTGCAGATAAGTTCTCAAATATCACAGTCTGAGAAGCTGGATGATGTCTTAAGGATCGCGGTAGAGAAGGCGAGACTTCTGGCAAATTCTGATTTAGCATATCTTTTTTTCAGAGGAGAGGACCAGGGAGCTTTTTCACTACGGGTAGCCGAAGGTCTTAATTCTGATTACCTTACAGGTATTAAAATAGAGCCGACAGAGGATGCATTTTATAAGATTGCAGATGCTAATAAGGTTTTAATATTGGACAAGCAGGAGCTTTTGCCTAAGGATTTATCTTTATTCTTACGCCAGAAGCTTAAATTAAAGAATACATTAGTCCTGCCGGTATATTTGCGCAAGCGGGTAGTTGCGGTTTTGGGAATAGGGAATATGCGCGATAATTTCTCTTATACTAAAGAGGATATCGAGCTATTGGATATATTTGCCAAGCAAATAGCCATTGCCATAGAAAATGATATCTTGACGCATAACGTGAAAAGGCTGGAGGTTAAGGATACCCTTACTGGTTTGTATAATGAGCTTTTTATGCGTACCCGATTACAAGAAGAGATTAAGAGGGCTATTGTTTACAGGCGGCCATGCGCATATATAGTCGTAGATGTGGATAGTTTTAAAAAGTATAACCAGTCATTCGGTTCGCTTCAGGCGGAGTCGGCGATAAAAAGGATAGCTGCTTTGATTAAAGATTCGGTAAGTGAGGTTGATCGTGTAGGCAGGATAGGAGATGATGAATTTGCGGTTATACTTCCGGAGAAGAATAAGCGTCAGGCGCAGGAGATCGCCGAAAATATAAGAAGGAAAGTGGAATTTGCTTACAGTGAATATGCCGACCCGGGAAAAAAGATTACTGTCAGTGCCGGAGTCAGCGAGAATCCTTTGGATGGCATAACTTCGGAGGAATTGATTGATAAGGCTCAGGATTTGCTAAAGATTGCAAAAGATAGCGGAAGAAACCGTGTAGTTATTTTTAAGGAGCGTTCATAAGGTATGGCTTTAAGGAAGATTATAAATAAACAGCTTGGCGAGTTGCTTATTGAGCGTGGCATAATCAGCGATCAACAGCTTGAAAAGGCCTTGAATTTACAGAAAGAAAAAGGCGGACTCATCGGAGAGATTTTAGT
>CAZAPC010000008.1:0-23202 GCA_964486875.1 uncultured Planctomycetales bacterium | reverse complement strand
GAGTAAGGCCGGTTGCTTAAGGTTAAGGGACAAAATTGTATTTATAGCTAATTCATATAACTCGATTGTTTCCAAGCAGTAAGCCTATTCCTTAAGTATCCGGAGTAGGCTTATTTTATGCTTGACAAAGCGGGAAGGAGGTGGTATAAGAATAAGAGTTAATTAAAGGCGGCTTTAGCGTGAGAATTAACTAACCCTTTGTGATGATGTTAGTTATAATTCATAAGATAAGCAAAAAAGGGTTAAGCGGAAAATGCGCAAAAAGTCAATCTTACCTTTAGAAAGGGGGATTTTAGATGAATAGAAAAGGTTTTACACTAGTTGAAATTATGATCGTCGTGGCAATCATCGCGCTTTTGGCAGCTATAGCTATACCTAACTTGTTGAGCGCCAGAATGACTGCTAATGACGCGGCAGCCAGGGCAAATCTTCGTACGCTCTCAACAGCTGCGGAGACTTATGCTTCTGCTAACAATGGTACTTATCCTGCTAGCGTTGCCCTTCTCGCAAATTACGCTTCAGCGGCAACAAATTTGTGCGGAGCTAACTCAGGAGGATATACATATACCTGTACTTTAGAGGCAGGCAGATATACCATTGGAGCTGTCCCTGTTACTGTTGGCTCAACCGGAACCAGGAATCTTAGCATAGCAACCGGAGGAGTTCTCACAGATTCAGCTGCGGCAGTACCAGAAGGGTAATAGGTTAACAGAGTTATTAACATGTATAGGGGAGGATAAAACCTCCCCTATTTTTATTTTAAAATCTACCTAATCACTTGCGCTCCAAAGGCTTCCTTAGCTAAATAATTTATAAAAAATTATTGCTAAATCCTCATTTTATGCTAAGATTATTAGCATGAGAAATAGGGGATTTACGCTTGTAGAAATAATGTTTGTGGTCTTCATTATTTCGTTTATGCTTTCGATTGCGGTTATCCAGGGCGTTGAGTTAAGAAAAAAAGCTAATGAGTCAAATGCCCAGGCAAATCTGAAAAGTATTGCTACGAGTTTTGAAATATATGCTGCTGCTAATGGCGGGGTATATGCTCCCGGAGATGAGAGCAATCTTCAGTTCCTTGTTAACGCCAGGTGCGCAAGCCAGGATTTTGTAAGCGTAGAGCAGGTTGGGCATTACCGCTATGTCGTCGGCGCAATTAATCCTTCAGGTTATGATATCCGGGCAATCGCAGTCAGCGACGCATTGGCGAGCCATAATTTTCAGGTTATAACCGGCGGCCTGCTTAAACGCAGCGATACCGCCAATACTTCCGATACTAATTTTAAGAATTATTAATATGTTTTTAACTAATAAGGGAAAGAGCTTTGTGGCAATTATGGTGGTTATTGCTTTGTCAGCATTAGCTTTAAGGGCTGCCACAGAGAAAATCCTTAATGTTACCTGCGCTCAAAATGAGGCAACGGCCCAAGCCACCTTAAAAGCAATAGCGGCGGCATTAGATAGTTACGCCCGCGATAATCAAGGGGTATATCCAAAGTCCGTTTCCTCATTAATCCAGTCTAACCCGGTGTATCTGGATAAGGACTATATCGCAGATTCACCCATAAAAGGTTATACTTACAATTGCACCCGCCTCGACGTTTCGGGGTATAACTGTTATGCTTTTCCTTCAAGATGCAAGCTAACGGGAAATTTTGCATTTACCGTAACTACCGGAGGTATCTTGATATCTGAAGATTGCAGCACTAAGGAATAGCGGATAAAATTTACTTATAATGAAAAATATTATATTTAAGATAAAAGAAGGCTTGTCAAAAGAAAATTTTTCTACCGGAGTGGATATCGGCTCTGCCCAGATAAAAGTAGTTAAGCTTAAAATTTCGAAAGATCAAACCGAGCTGGCGGGTTTTGATATCGAGCCTTCAAAGTTTGACTTAGGTGAAGTTTTAAGGCATGTCCTTGACCCTCATTCTGGACTACCGGTAAATATATCCGTATCAGGCCAGCAGAGCGTGATTCGTTATGTAAATTTTCCGCGCATGAATGAATCAGAGCTAAAGCAGGCACTTAAATTCGAAGCGCAGAAGCATATACCTTTTTCTGTTTCAGAGGTTAATCTGGACGGTTACATCCTGAAAGATGACTTGCCTGATAATAAAATGCTGGTTTTGATTGCTGCAGTAAAGAAAGATCTGGTTAACCAGCGATTAAAACTTGTGGAAGGCGTGGGCTACCGCGTCGATGTTATAGACATCGATTCTATTGCTTTGGTTAATGCTTTTAATTTCAATTACCCTTTTTCTGCTGCAGGGGAGCGAAAGGCTGTCGCTATTCTTAATATAGGTTCTTCAACAACGAATCTTAGCATATTAGACGAAGGTATACCGCGTTTAAGCCGGGATATGCATATTGCCGGCAATGCTTTTACGCAAAAAATTGCCGATATATTCAGCCTCGAATTTACCGAAGCGGAGAAACTGAAGATTACCCCTGAACCGGATAAATTAAATAAGATTAAGGCCGGGATAGAGTCAGCTCTGGCAAGCCTGGCTGGCGAAATTAGGACCTCGTTTGATTATTACGAAAGCCAGGGAACTTCTAATGTAGGAAAGATTTTTTTAAGCGGCGGAAGCGCTAAATTTCCCGGATTAAAAGATATGCTCGAGCATTTCTTAAATATAGAAGTCCAGGAATGGGACCCTTTAAAGCAGGTAAAAATAAGCAGCGAAATTGACATGGCGAAGCTTAAGGGGGTGCAGGGGGAGCTCGCTGTAGCCTTGGGCCTGGCATTGCATAATAGCTGAGGTTATTTTATTATGATTGAAATAAATTTATTGCCGGAAGAATTAAGAAACAGGGTCATTAAACCTGTGAAGCAGGATAATGGCATAGGTTTAGCAAAACCCGGCCTACAGCTATTAATTCTTGCGATTCCTCTGGTTTTTGTTTTGCTGGCATTAATTCATATATATTTTATTTTTGCGGGTATCTCAAGTTCTGTAAGGTTAGGTTTATTAAAGGCTAATTGGGAAAAGTCTTCGGTAGAAAGGAAGGCTGTGGAAGATTTTAATGCCGAGCATTCCCTTGTTTCAGGGGATGCGCAGGAAATACAGAAACTTCTTTCAGAGAGGGTAAATTGGAGCGAGAAACTGAATAAATTGAGCTTATCCTTGCCTGCCGGAGTATGGTTGGAGTTTGTTTCGGGAAGCGGGAAGGAATTCTATTTAAAAGGCAAAGCAGTGTCGCTTGACAAGACAGAGGTGTCTTTAATCCGCAATTATATTGAAGAGATAAAGGCTAAGCCTGAATTTATGAAGAATTTCAATTCTCTGGATTTGACCTCTATTCAGAAGAGCTCGATAGGCGTTTATGAAGTGGCGGATTTTTCTTTAACCGGTTCATTAAAATAATAATGGAAAAGCTAATCGAAAAATTAAATAAACTTAACTTAATAGAGAAGTTTTCTCTGGATAATAAAAAACTTGCCCTGATCTTTATTGTAAGCCTAATGGTCGTCTATCTGGATTTCAATTTTCTGCTTAAAGCCCAGATGGCTTCAGCTAACCGTTCTGCTAAAGAGATTACCAGGTTAAGTAATGACATCAAGTCTTTGCAGGCTGGTTTAAAAAATATGCAGGCGGTAAAAGCAGGGAAGGTTAGCGCCAAGGTAAAAGCGAAGAAAGTTATATTTGAATCAGAGTTAACCGCGCTCTTAAATGATATATCCAAATTAGCTGATTCCAATAATGTGCGGATTCTCCAGATAAAGCCAACGCGTGAAATAAAAAAGTCAGCTGCTAAGTTTAGCCCGGTCTTAATTAATATAGATTTAATAGGCGGGTACCATAACTTCGGTAAGTTTATAAACACTCTTGAGAATAGCGAAGCGTTTATGTCTATGGAGAACTTTAAGATAGAGCCCCAGCCTAAAGACCCCTTAAGGCAAAAGGTAAGCGTAACCGTTAAGACTTATGTCAGAAAATAGTTTAAAAATATCATTGGTATCTATTCTGTCTGCCCTCGTTTTTCAGGTATCCGTTTCTGCTCAGGGTGACTTTACCTATGATTCTAAGGGGGAGAGAAACCCCTTTATGCCGTTAGTTACATCCGATGGCATGTTAATTAAGCTAAAGCCCCGCTCAGCAGCCGGCGGCCTGGACCTTGAGGGGATAATTTTTGATAACATATCCATGTCTTATGCTATAGTAAATGGTTCGGTGGTTAAGGTAGGAGATTTTCTAGGAGATTACCAGGTTTTAAGAATAGAAGAGGATAAGGTCATTTTTATTAAAGAAGGCCAACCTTTCGAAGTAGAGCTAGAGAAAGAGGAGGGATGATGCCTAAGAAAATATCATGGCTATTCGCAATATTTTTATTTGTCGCTTTTGTTTCCGGTATTGCTGAGGAGCAGGAGTCGGTAGCGCAAGAAGAGGTGCGTAAGTCCGCAGAAGAGACCCTGCGGGTGAGCGAGAATGTCACCCTGGATTTTAAGGAGGCGGACATTCAGAATGTCTTAAAGATTATTTCTTTAAAAGCCGGGACTAATATTGTTACGACTCCCGATGTAATGGGGAATATTACCATAAGAATGGTTGATGTACCGTGGGAGATGGCGCTGGACGTTATCTTAAAAACTTATGGTTTTGGCTACCAGAAGCAGGGGAATGTTATACTGGTTACTAAATTAGAGAATATCGCAAAAATCCAGTCCGAAGAACCTTTACAGACGGAGATTTTTACACTCAGGTTCCTTGACGCTCAGGATGCGCAGAAGATAATCATCCCCTTGCTTTCTCCGAGAGGTAAAACGTCTGTTCTCTACGCCCGGGGGCAAAAGGGCTGGAAATTCGGAACTTTCAAGATAGGCAAGGATACAACTACCGGATTAACAGAGAGAGAAAAAGAAACCCAGATAAAATCAGAGGCAATCTCTTATGAGAAGGGGGCATCCGGGGAGCCGGTAATGAAGAAGGCAGAGTTTGATCCTTCAGTAAAATCGAAGATGCTGGTGGTAACCGATACCTTTAGCTCTTTAGACAGGATTCGTAATGAGGTTTTGCCGAGGATAGACGTTAAGCCGAAGCAGGTTCTTATTGAAACAAAGATTCTGGAAGTAAAACAGGATAAGCTGAAAGATCTAGGTATTGACTGGGGGTTAGGCGCAGAGGGCGCAACTACCTTGAATCCTGTGACAGTGCCCGTAAGCGGCGGAAGCCTTGCCGGACGCAGCTTGACCGGAGGAGCAGGGACAAGTAAGTTTACTCCTAATGCTTTTAATCCGCTGGAAGGGACTGCTGCTTTTCCCGGTACATACCCTTATGTTGCCGGCGGCCAGTTTGTTTATAATAAATTAACCGGGACGCAATTCCAAATGGTATTGCATGCCCTGGAAGAAGATGTCAATACTAATACTTTATCATCTCCGCGTATTCTCACACTTGATAATCAGGAGGCCTCTATCCTGGTAGGTTACCATACGCCTATATTAACTTCTACTGTAACTGCCGGATCTGATACAACCGGCCCAACGCAGACGCAGACATTAGATTATTATCAGGAGATAGGGATTCGCCTTAATGTCGTCCCACAGATTAGCGAAGAAGGCCATATTAATATGATTATACATCCTAGCGTTACTTCTTCAACTTCAAGCGTTACAGCGACAAATACGGCCGGTACGGGAAGCGATATTGTTACTACTACGACAGAATATCCGATTATTGATGTCCGCGAAGCCCAGACTCAGGTCTTAATCAAAGATAACGAGACTATTGTTATCGGCGGGCTTTTAAAGGATGTAAAAACTAAGGAGACTATAGGTATTCCTCTTATTAGTAAATTACCGTGGATAGGCAGGTTCTTTAGGCGCGATGTGGATAATGTATCAAAAATAGACCTGTTAATTTTTATCACCGCGCGCATTATTAAAGAAGGGGAATTAAGCAAGGAAGAGTTGGCTAAGCTTGAACAAGGGGCTGGTTATATCCCGGCTGAAGCAGCTAATTTTGGCGAGGACAAAAAGAAGAGTTGGTGGCAACGCCTCAAATAGGGACACCCAACCTGCTAAAGCTGCGGGTGTCCCCAGATGGGGACAGCCTCCCGATTGGCAGATTGGGTGTCCCTAAGGTAGATGTATAGGATAAATTTTGTTTTTACTAAAACAGGGATGATGAAGTATATTTCGCATTTGGATTTGATGCGTGTTCTGACGCGCGCCATGCGCAGGGCAGAATTTCCGCTTAAATTATCCGAAGGATTTTCTCCTCATCCTAAATTAAGCTTAAAGAGGGCATTGAAGTTGGGGATAGAAAGCGACAATGAGGAAGCTGCTATTGTTTTAAGCCTTCCGGTTTCTCCGGATGAGTTCAAAGATAGGCTCCAGCCGCAACTGCCAGAAGGGATTGAAATAAAAGATGTCCAGGGAAATTTTAATTAATGTAGAGCCGCAGGAAAAACGCGTTGCGATAGTCTCTGACGGCCTGCTGCAGGAATATTACATTGAACGTCCGCAGGATAGGACTATTGTCGGAAATATCTATAAAGGTAAGATTGAGGCAGTGCTTCCTTCGCTAGGCGCGGCATTTGTGGATATCGGCTTAGCTAAGAAGGGTTTTCTCTATTTATCAGAGATAGAATTTGCCTTTGAGCAGGTGGATACCCCGGCTGCAAAAGCACCCAAGGAGATTAAAAAAGGGCAGGAGGTATTGGTACAGGTGGTTAAGGAGTCATTCGGTACCAAAGGGCCGCGTTTATCTACGCATATTGGCCTTGCCGGGAGATACCTTGTAATCATGCCACAGGATAAGCAGGTTGGGATCTCGCGCAGGATTGAGGATGATATTGAGAGAAAGCGCCTGCGCCAGATATTCAATGAGCTAAAACTCCCAAAAGATGTCGGATTTATCGTGCGTACTGCCGCCTGCGGAAAATCAAAGCAGGAGTTAATGCGCGATGCGAAATTCCTCTATAAATTATGGAAGAGGCTGGAAAAGATAACGCTTCAGAAGAAAGCACCCAGCCTAATTTACGAAGAATATGATCTAACTTTGCGGGCAATACGCGACTCATTCACCGAAGATGTCTCAAAGCTATTGGTCGACTCAAAGCCCGAGTTTTACCGTATTCAGCATTTTATGCGCACATTCTTGAATTATCTTTCGAAAAAGGTTGAGTTTTATCGCGGGGATGATTTATTTGCCGAGAAGGATATTGAAAAACAGATTAGCCGTATATACGAAAGCAAGGTTTATTTAAAATCCAAGGCATATCTTGTTATTGAGCCTACCGAAGGGCTGGTTGTAATTGATGTCAACAGCGGGGGGTTTAAGAAAAAATTCAATCAGGAAGAGACTGCTTTTAAGGTAAATTGCGAGGCTGCGCTTGAAGTGGCAAGGCAGCTTGCCCTGCGGGATTTAGGGGGAATAATCGTGATTGATTTTATTGATATGGAGAAAGAAGGACACCGCCGGGAGATTTTAAATATTTTAAAGAAGGCGCTAAGCAATGACAAGGCAAAATACGATATTTTAGGTATTTCCAAGTTCGGCGTAGTTGAGATGACACGCGAGCGCATCCATAAGACGGTGCAGATGCTCTCTTATCAGCTTTGCCCTTATTGCAGCGGGCGGGGGAAGATTAAGTCGGCGATGACTATGGCGATATTCGCCTTAAAGGAGCTTAAGCGTTTCCTAAAAGGGAAATCCCTAAAAGAGGTGAGCCTTTCGCTTCCTCCGTTGATTATCGATGAGATTTTGAAAAACAAAGAGGACTTGCGCGCAATTGAGCATAAATTCAGGGTTAAGATAAATCTTCTTTCTAATCCTACCTTGCATATGGAAGAGGTAAAAATAGCTTAAAAAAAGGAGTGTAGAAAAATGTATGCGGTAATTGAAGTCGGAGCAAAACAGTTTAGCGTAAAAAAAGGAGATATTATTGAGGTTAATAAGTTGGATGCAAAAGAGGGCAAAGATATTTCAATAGATAAAGTATTGCTGCTTTCAAAAGACAAGAAAGTTGAAGTAGGGCAACCTTACCTAAAGGAAGTGAGGGTGAGCGCCGAAGTTTTAGACCAGGTTAAGGGAAATAAGGAGATTTCTTTTAAGTACCGTCGCCGTAAGTCTTCGCATTGGAAAAAGGGGCACCGCGCCAAGCTTACCCGTATTAAGATAAAAGAGATTACATCAGGTAGCTAAATTGAGGCTTACATTTGTAGATGAAGCAAAGATCTTTGTCAAGGCAGGCAATGGCGGGAATGGTTGTGCTAGCCATTACCGCGATAAGTTTACGCGTTTTGGAAAGCCCAACGGCGGTGACGGCGGGCGTGGCGCGGATATAATTTTTTTAGCGGATAGGAATATTTATACCCTTCTTGATTTCCAGTATAACCGCCATTTTCGCGGCAAACACGGCGGGAATGCCTCAAGCAATAATAAGAGAGGGAAAGACGCAGAGCCGGTTATTGTCCGCATTCCGGTAGGTACGGTAATAACCGATACCAAAACCAATTGCGTATTGCGCGACCTAAACCAGGAGGGAGAACAGGTTACCGTTGCCCTAGGCGGCAAGGGCGGCTTGGGCAATATAAGGAGCCCTGAGGCTAAGCCGGGTGACCCGGGGGAAGAAAAGGAGATTTTTCTTCGCCTTAAACTTATCGCTGACGCAGGATTAATCGGTTTTCCTAATGCCGGGAAGTCTACTTTGATATCCGGCATTTCAAACGCAACGCCGCAAATTGCAGCGTATCCTTTTACGACTAAATTTCCAATTTTGGGAGTAGTGAAAAGGCAAGAGATTGAGTTTGTAGTTGCGGATATCCCCGGGCTTATTAAGGGTTCTTCAGAAGGCAGGGGGCTGGGGGATAAGTTTTTAAGGCATATTGAGCGCACTAAAGTTTTAATACACGTTATAGATATCTCAGGGTTTGAGGGCAGAGACCCTGTGTCAGATTATAAGGCAATTAATCAGGAATTAAAAGAATACAGTAAGCTTGTCGCAAAGAAACCGCAGGTTATTGCTCTGAATAAAATTGATTTAGGGCCTGCTAAAGAAAATTTGAAGCGCTTTAAGAAGGCAATAAAGAAAGAGGTATTTCCTATTTCAGCATTAAACAAGCAGGGATTAGAGGAGTTAATTGATGCAGTCGCAAAGAAAATATAAAAGGGCTGTAATAAAAATAGGCTCAAGCCTTTTTTATTCTAAAGAGGCAAGGCTCGATACTGCCTTAATAGGCAGTTTTACCAGCCAGATATTCCAGGCAATGCAAGAGGGTAAAGAGATTGTTGTTGTCTCTTCTGGCGCGATTGCTTTAGGGATGTCTATGTTGAAGATAGAGAAAAGGCCTAAGGACTTGAGTCTTCTGCAGGCCGCCGCATCAATAGGCCAGCATGAGTTGATGGACGCCTACAGAAAGTCATTTAAAGATGTTTCGTTGTCCTGCGGCCAGCTTCTTTTGACCTGGGATGATTTCTCAAGCCGCACCCGTTACCTGAACGCAAAGAATACTATTAATACTCTTTTAAGATTAAAGAGTGTACCGGTAGTCAACGAGAATGACACTGTTTCGATAGATGAGATTAAGTTTGGAGATAATGACCGGCTTTCCAGCTTAGTAGCTACAATGATAGGGGCGGATATCTTGATTATGCTTTCAGATGTTGATGGTTTAATGAATAAAGAGAAAAAAGTTATAAAGGTTGTAGATAAGATTACTCCGGAGATTAAGGCATTAGCATCTTCCACGAGGAAAAATACTTCTGTCGGAGGCATGATTACCAAGCTGGATGCTGCGGCAGTCTGTATCCATTCAGGGATTCCCTGTGTAATTGCAAACGGAAGGAAGAAGGGGATTATTAAATCCGTGCTTGACGATCCTTTAAATAACGGGACGGTTTTTACGGCCAAAGGAGATTTACTGGATGCTAGGAAGCGCTGGATGGCTTTTGGGACTAAGATCAAAGGAAATATTATTGTTGATGAAGGGGCAAAGAAAGCGTTGGTTAATAAGAAAAGCCTCCTGGCGGTAGGGGTTGTTTCATGCGCAGGTAACTTTGCCTGCGGTGATATCGTAGGGATTTGTGATACCAAGGGGCTAGAGTTTGCCCGCGGGAAAACAGTAACTTCGGTTAAAGAGCTTGAAAAAACTAAAGGAACGCGCTTTGCAAAAGAGATTGTCCACCGCGACAATATCGTTCTCCTCTAACAGGGACACCCAACTTGCTAAAGCTACGGGTGTCCCCAGATGGGGACACCCGCCCGATTGGCAGATTGGGTGTCCCTAAAATGAAGATGGAATTGAAAGAAGAAATAAAGAATATAGGAAAAAGCGCAGCAGTAGCAGCAAGAATTTTGGCGAATCTCACCGCCGAAGAAAAGAATAAAATTCTTGAGGATATGGCTCAATCTCTGCTTAAGAATAGGGTGGCGATTATAAAAGCCAACAAAAAAGATTTAATCCAAGCAAGGAGGGCAAAATTATCACTTGCGCTTATTGACCGCCTTACTCTTAATGAAAAGAGAATAAAAGATATGGCTGACTCTCTTTTAAGCGTCGCTAAGTTGGATGATCCTGTGGGCAGAGAGATTAAATCATGGGATGTGCCCTCAGGCCTTAAGATAAATAAGGTAAGCGTCCCCATAGGCGTAATCGCTATTATCTATGAATCAAGGCCTAATGTAACATCGGACTGTATCGGTCTTTGTTTTAAGTCCGGGAATAGCGTTATTTTACGCGGCGGTAGCGAAGCCCTGGGTTCTAATACTGCTATTTTTAAGGCAATAGAGCAGGTGCTAAAAGCAAATAAACTTCCGCCCGGCGCAGTAAACTTAATTACTACTAAAGACAGAAGGGCTATTGATATCCTGCTTAAGATTAATGAATACATCGATTTGGTTATGCCCCGCGGCGGAGAAGCGTTGATTAAGAAGGTGGTTAGTTCATCAAAGATCCCGGTAATCAAGCATTATAAAGGTATCTGCCATGTTTATGTTGATGATTACGCGGATTTAAATATGGCTGAGCAGATTTGTTTTAATGCTAAGGTCCAGAGGTCGGGGGTATGCAATGCCATGGAGGCGATGTTAGTGCATAGGGATGTAGCGGCCAGATTTCTTCCTCTAATGCTAAAGAAGTTTAAGGATTCAGGGGTTGAAATCCGCGGTTGCCAGCTTACTCAGAGAATCGCTAAGGATAAAATAAGGCCGGTTACGGAAAAAGATTTCCGCACTGAATACCTGGATCTTATCCTCTCGGTCAAGGTGGTTGATACAATTGAGGAGGCGATCAACCATATTAATACATACGGGTCGCATCACTCTGATACTATTGTTACCGATGATGCAAATAACGCAAGGGAGTTTTTAAGGAAAGTTGATTCTGCCTGTGTTTATGTAAATGCCTCCACGCGTTTTACCGACGGCGGGGAATTTGGGATGGGGGCTGAGATAGGGATTTCTACCGATAAGCTCCATGCGCGCGGCCCCATGGCGCTTGAGGAGCTCACGACTTATAAGTATATTATTTACGGAAGCGGGCAGATTAGAAATTAGATGAAGATAGGTATTCTAGGAGGTACATTTAACCCCGTTCACATCGGCCATCTGATTTTAGCGGAAGAGGCGCGGGAGAAATTGGGGTTAGATAAGATTATTTTCGTTCCCGCGAATCTGCCTCCCCATAAGGATAATTTTAATATTGCTCCTTCTGTTGCGCGGCTTAAGATGCTTAAGCTTGCCTTAAAGGGCAATAATAATTTCGCAGTCTCCGATATTGAGATTAAAAGGCCGGGGCGCTCTTATACTATAGACACGATAGAGGCATTTAAGGGGAAATACTCAAATGACGAGCTTCATTTTATTATCGGTTCGGATCTCCTTAATTATTTCAATGCCTGGAAGGATCTCGATAAGATTATAAGTATGGTTGATTTTATTGTTGCAACGCGTCCGGGCTATCCGTTAGAGAATATCCCGGCGTATATTAAAACTTTGAGTATAAGGGCAGTGGATATCTCAGGATTTTCAGTTCGGCAATGCATTAAAGAGGGCAAGTCTTTTAGATACTTAGTCCCTGAAGCGGTATTTGAATATATTAAAAAATCAAACTTATACAGTGACGGTTCTTAACTCAAAGCTAAAGTGTCCCCATGCCGGGGACAGTCTTAGATCATTTTAAGAGCCGTCCCTAAATCAGGAGAAAATGAAGATAAAGGTTGCACCTTCGTTACTATCGGCGGATTTTAGCAGGCTCGCAGAAGATATAAAAAGAGTAGAGCGCGCAGGCGCGGATATGCTGCACGTCGATATTATGGACGGCCATTTTGTCCCTAATATCACTATCGGCCCGGTGGTAGTCAAATATATGCGTAAGGTGACAAAGCTTCCCCTGGACGTCCACCTTATGATTAGAGACCCAAAAAAGTATCTTGACCCTTTTGTGTCTGCAGGCAGTGATATGCTTACCGTGCATATTGAGACAGCCTCTTTAAAAGAAATTAAGGCAATGGCAAAAGATCTGAAGAAGAAGGGGGTAAAGTTTGGCGTATCTTTAAATCCGGCAACCCCGCTTAGTAAAATTGAGCCGGCGCTTAAGTATGCGGATTTTGTCCTGGTTATGTCGGTTAACCCGGGTTTTGGTGGCCAGGCGTTTATCCCTTCGGTAGTAACTAAAATAAGGGAGCTTCGCAAAATATTTAAAAAAGATATTGCGGTTGACGGCGGCATAAACGCAGCCACGGGAAAATTAGTAAGAGGGGCGGGCGCTAATATTTTGGCCGCGGGGTCGTATATATTCGGCGCAAAAAACACAAAGAAAGCAATAGAGAGTTTAAGGAAAGGAAGCATAAAAAAATGAGCAACTCGGTTTCAAATATTAAATTCGGCACGGATGGATGGCGGGCAATAATCGCGGACACCTATACAATTGAGAATGTAAAAGTTCTTTCTCAGGCAGTAGCTGATTATTTAGGCCGCGGGAAAAAGATCGCCGTCGGATATGACACCCGTTTTATGTCTGATAAGTTCGCTCTTGCTGCAGCGCAAGTTTTCCAGAGTAATGGGATAGAAGTTATATTATCTGATCGCCCCACTCCTACGCCTGCGTTAAGCTTTGTTGTTAAGTCGCGTAAGCTGGATTTAGGCGTTATGATTACAGCCTCCCATAACCCGGCAGAGTATAACGGGTTTAAGATTAAGAATTCCTCCGGCGGCGGGGCAAGCCAAGAATTAACTAAAGAAGTGGAGGGGCTTCTGGGAAAGACCTTGTTTAAGGATAATGCTTCTGCCCGGGATACCAAGCTGTTAGATATCACTAAAGATTATATAAAATTCATTCGCGATTACATTGATTTAAAGAAGATTAAGAATAAGAAGTTTAAGGTCCTTGTCGATTCAATGTATGGCTCCGGGGATAGTTTTATCGCGCAGGTCTTAAAAGGCACGAGTATTAAATTGGAATTCATGCGTAATACCATAAATCCTTCTTTTGGCGGAGGTAGGCCTGAACCGGTTGAGGAAAATTTAAAGGAATTAAAGGACCGTGTAAAAAAAGAAAAGTTTGATTTAGGCATTGCTTTAGACGGTGACGCAGACAGGATTGCCGCAGTTGCTCCGGGAGGCGTATTTATCCACCCTCAGAAGATCTTAGGGCTTCTGGCTCTGCACTTAAACCAGGACCGGGGCTGGTCAGGCGGTTTGGTTAAGACAATCTGCGGCACTACCATGATGGACAATATCGCAAAATACTTAGGGATTAAGTTATATGAAACGCCAGTAGGATTTAAATATATATCTAACCTTATGGAGACTGAAGATATTGTTGCCGGAGGGGAAGAAGCAGGCGGTATGGGAGTAAAAGGGTATATCCCTGAGCGAGACGGCACAATGGCGGGGCTTTTGCTTGTTGAAATGATGGTTTATCGTAACAAGGATATCTTAAAGATCTTAAACGAAACCGAGAAAAAGTTCGGAAAATATTATTACGTCCGCGCAGATTTTCATCTTGAGAAGATGTTGGAACCAAAAAAAGAGAGCCTGCCGAAAGAATTATTAGGTAAGAAAGTTGTTGATATTAAGGGCTACGATGGTATAAAGCTCATCTGTGAAGATGAGAGTTGGCTTATGTTCCGGGGTTCAGGGACTGAGCCGATTATGCGCACCTACGCTGAAGCGAAAAGCTTAACGCAGGCAAATAAGCTTTTGAAACTGGCAAAAGAAATTATATTAAAGGATGCCGTATAGGCTTAGCAGGTTTATTCTGCTTCTTTTATGCAAGCTTTTGTTTCGAATTGGGTATGCCGGAAGGGAATTTATACCTAGGGAAGGCGGGTTTGTGTTGGTAGCTAATCACGTAAGTTACTTGGATCCTATCGTCCTGGGGGCTGCCTGCCCGCGGAGCTTAAATTTTATGGCTAAAGATACTTTGTTTTCCACTCCTTATCTTGCGTCGTGGCTTAAAGCTGTAGGGGTTATTCCGGTGAAACGCGATGCCGCGGATTTATCGGCGCTAAAGACTGCGTTAAAAAACGCAAAGGCAGGGATGGGCCTGGCATTATTTCCGGAAGGTACCAGAAGGACTAAAGATAATGCATTTATAAATCCTGAGCCCGGTGTTGGTTTCTTAGCAGCAAAATTAAGTTTACCGGTAGTCCCGGCTTTTATTTCAGGGACTTATGAGGCTTTTCCTAGGGGGGCAAAAAGCATAAAGTTAAGGAAAGTCAGAGTCAGATTCGGTAATCAAATACTTATAGAAAGGGGGAAGCCTTATCATGAGATATCTGAAATGATAATGGCTAGCATTAAACAATTACAGTTCAGGGACGGTTCTTAACTCAAAGCTAAAGTGTCCCCATATGGGGACAGTCTTAGATTATTTTAAGAACCGTCCCTATTAAAAATAATAAGAAAAGGAGAAATTAGAAATGTCGGATACAAGATCAGAATTAGAGAAGCTTTATAATGAAAGTATCAAAGTTATTAAAGAAGGCCAGGTAGTCACAGGAAAAATTGTGGCTATTAAAACAAAAGAAGTTCTGGTGGATGTAGGTTTTAAATCCGAGGGCGTCGTGCCGATAGCCGAATTTTCCAAGCAGGACCTGGAAGTAGGCAAAGAGGTGGAGTTTTTCTTAGAGTCCATTGAGAATGATGCCGGGAATATTGTTCTTTCGCGCGAGAAAGCAATTCGCGTGGCAGGATGGGATAAGATTGTTAAATTCTCTCACGACGGAACTATGGTTGAAGGCAGGCCGGTTAAGAAGGTAAAGGGAGGATTCCTTGTTGATGTAATGGGTATAGAAGGGTTTTTACCTCTTTCGCTCTCGGCTTTTAAGAATATGCTGGATAAGGACATACTCTATAAACCGTACAGTTTTAAGATTGTTAAAATAAACAATTTAAGGCGCAGCATTATCTTAAGCCGCAGGGAAGCAGTGCAGAAGGAGAGGGATACGGCTAAGGACAAGATCTGGGGAGGACTTAAGATCGGCAATATCGTTTCAGGGCAAGTTAAGGCAATTACCGATTTCGGAGCTTTTATTGACTTAGGCGGAGTGGACGGGCTATTACATATCACGGATATGTCCTGGTCAAAAATAAGCCATCCTTCGGAAGTGGTTGCTTTAGGAGATAAGATTGAGGTTATGATTCTTAACATGGATAAAGAAACAGGCAAGGTCTCCTTAGGGTTAAAACAGAGGATGCCTGATCCTTGGGCGGATATCGTGGATAAATTCACCGTCGGCTCAAAGGTTAAAGGTAAGGTGGTAAATATACTTCCTTACGGCGTTTTTGTTGAGCTTGAAAAGGGAATCGAAGGGTTAATTCACGTCTCCGAGATTTCATGGACAAAAAGAATTAATAATCCGGGCGAAATGTTTGCTGTCGGAGATATGGTTGAGACGCAGATAATCAGCGTTGACCGTGATTCGCGCAGAATCTCGCTTAGTTTAAAACAACTTGAACAGAATCCATGGCTTGAGGCCGAGGAGAAATATAAACAAGGCTCTATAGTTTCAGGAAAAGTGCGCGGGTTAACTGATTACGGCGCGTTTGTTGAGTTGGATTCTACGCTTGAAGGCATGATTCATGTCTCTGATATGTCCTGGACAAAAAGAATCGGCCATCCTCAAGACGTCTTAAAGAAAGGGCAAAAGGTTGATGTTGTGGTGCTTTCCGTCGATGCCCAGAATAGGCGTATTGCTTTAGGCTTAAAGCAGCTTCAGGATAATCCCTGGGGCAAGATTGCCGAGAAGTATCCTTTGGAAATGGTTTTGGAGGCAGAAGTCGTAAGCTTAACTGATTTTGGTGTCTTTGTCAAAATGGAGGATGACCTCGAAGGTTTGGTATATTCTAGTGAAATTGACAAAGAAGCAGCAGTTAATCTTAAGCCCGGGGATAAAATACAGGTAAAGATAATTAAGGTGGATGTGGAACAGGCCAAGATCGGCCTCACCGCCCGCCTATAGGGACACCCAACCTGCTAAAGCTGCGGGTGTCCCCAATGGGGACACCCGCCCGATTGGCAGATTGGGTGGTACTAAAAAGTAAAGGTAGGGGCTGTCCCTAAGAAAACGAGCATGCACAATATCGATCAGCAATTAGCGATAATCAAGCGTGGCGCAGTCAATATAATCTCCGAAGAGGGGCTGCGCAAGAAACTCGAATATAGCATAAAAACCAAAAAGCCGCTTAACATTAAAGCTGGTTTTGACCCTACTGCTCCTGATCTACACTTAGGGCATACTGTGCTCTTACGGAAACTCCGCCAGTTTCAGGATTTAGGCCATGAGGTCTTTTTTTTAATCGGCGATTTTACCGGAATGATCGGAGACCCTACCGGCAGGAATGAATTAAGAAAGCAGCTCACCAGAAGAGAAGTCGCTAAAAACGCCCAAACCTATAAAAAGCAAGTGGCAAAAATCCTTGATATCCGTAAGCTAAAAATAGTTTTTAACAGCAAATGGTTTGACCGTTTCTCTGGAGCAGATATCTTAAAGCTTACTACCCACGCTTCAATCTCCCAGATTTTAGCCCGCGACGACTTTAAGAAGCGCTACGCATCCGGAGATAATATCTCCATGTTGGAGTTTATGTATCCTTTAATGCAGGGGTATGATTCGGTTGTTTTAAATGCTGACATTGAAATAGGTGGGACTGATCAGATATTTAATCTCCTTGTCGGCCGCGACCTGCAAAAAGATTTCAACCAGCCGCAGCAGGTAGTATTAACCATGCCATTATTGGAAGGTACTGATGGCGTTCAGAAGATGAGCAAGTCCTACGGAAATTATATCGGTATTAATGAGCCAGCAAAGGAGATGTTTGGTAAAATAATGTCTATCTCCGACGAGCTAATGCTTAAATTCTATGAGCTTCTGACAGATGAAAATTTGGCTAAAATTAAGGTAATGCACCCGCGCGATGCAAAGGTTAATCTGGCTAAGATTATCATTACCCAATATCATTCAGCGCAGGCAGCAGAAAAAGAGGAGAATGAATTTACCCGTGTTTTCTCCCAAAAAGAAATTCCCCAGGATATGCCTGAATTTAAGGCTAAGGGGGATAAGAATATCGTTGTTATTTTAACCGAAAGCAAGCTTGTCTCAAGCAGAAATGAAGCCAGGCGTTTAATCAGTCAGGGTGCGGTAAGTTTTAATAATATAAAAATAGAAAAAGAGGATTTTGTCCCGCAGGAATTCGGAATTTTAAAAGCCGGTTCCCGCAGGTTTTTAAAAGTAGTATTGTAAATAAGAAGGGGACACCCTGCGAAGCAGAGTGTCCCCTGTAAGGCCGAGACTGTTTCAAAGAATAAGAAAGGTTATATGATCTGGACAATAGTTGGCGCAACCGCAGCAACTTTAACTATGCTTTCGTTTATCCCACAAATTATCCGTTCTTACAGGATTAAGCATGTGAAAGACCTAAGCCCCATTATGCTTTTTCAACTCTCCTTGGGCGTTTCTTTGTGGATAGTTTATGGCATACACCGTAAAGATCCTATAATCATCGGCGCAAATTCTGTAACTTTAGTAACATTACTGATACTTATATCAATGTATTTTAGATATGGGAAAAAATAATACTTTGAAAAAATAAGGAGAACCGTCCCCTATGAAAGGAATAATATTAGCAGGAGGAAGAGCAACCCGTCTATACCCGACCACAAAAGGTGTTTGTAAGCAGATGCTTCCTGTGTATGACAAGCCGATGATTTATTATCCGCTGTCAGTTTTAATGCTTGCCGGAATAAAGGATATTCTTGTAATTTCAACTCCTAAAGATACTCCAAGGTTTTATGATTTGTTAGGCGAAGGCAAAAGCTTAGGTATAAATATTTCTTACGCAGTCCAAAATGAGCCAAAGGGGATAGCCCAAAGCTTTATTATCGGCGAGAAATTTATCGGCAAAGATAAAGTCTGTTTAATCTTAGGGGATAATGTATTCTACGGATATAATCTAAGCGTATTGCTGCAGAAGTCTGCAAAGTTAAAATCAGGAGCGGTTGTTTTTGGTTATACTGTAAAAGATCCGGAGCGCTACGGAGTCATTAAGTTTAACAAAAATTGCAAAGTTACATCTATTATAGAAAAACCTAAGAAGCCGAAAACAAGCTGGGTTGTTTCCGGCCTTTATTTTTATGACAACGACGTTGTGAAAGTTGCTAAGAAGCTTAAACCTTCAGCCAGAGGAGAACTGGAAATCACCAGTATAAATAATTACTATATTCAGAAAGGCAGGCTTAGGGTTGAATTTTTAGGCCGCGGCTATGCCTGGCTTGATACCGGGACCCCTGAAGCCTTAATTAGCGCCTCTGTTTTTATTAAAACAATAGAAGAGAGGCAGGGTTTAAAGGTTGGTTGCCCTGAAGAGGTTGCTTATCGAATGGGGTATATTAAGAAGCAGCAGCTTTTAAAGCTAGCCTCGCAAATTAATACTGATTACGGACGTTATTTAAAAGAGATAGCTAATGAATAATGGGATTTTAATCTTAGGTAAAGGATTTATCGGTACGCGGATAAGAAACGCGCTTGGCTGCCGGATTTCGGATTCTTATATAAAATCCTATAAAGATGCCGAGAGGATAATAAAGAAATTTAAACCCAAGGTAGTTATAAATTGCATCGGAATAATAGGTAAAAGAAATGTTGATGACTGCGAGTCGGATATCGACGGAGTATTACTGGCAAACAGTTTTATCCCTGTTATTCTGGCGGAAGTATGCTTGCGTAACAATATAAAGCTTGTGCATATCTCAAGCGGCTGTATTTTCAATTATGATTACAAAAAGAATAAACCGTTAAAAGAGGATAATGAAGATTATTCCTTTAAGCTTTTCTACAGCAGGAGCAAAATTTATTCAGAGAGGGCAATTGAAAAACTCGCCCGCGATTATAATATTCTGATTTTACGTATCCGGATTCCTTTAACAGATAAAAAACATCCTAAAAATACTCTCGATAAGCTCTTAAAATATAATAAAGTTATTGATATTCCAAACTCCGTCACTTATATCCCTGATTTTATCAAGGCGTTAAAGCATTTAGTCCGTATTAACGCAAAAGGTGTTTATAATGTTGTAAATAGCGGGGGGTTAAGATACCCTGTCCTGATGAAGGCATATCAAAAGTACTTCCCGGATTATAAGTTCAAGATTATCCCGTTAAAGAATTTAGGTTTAGTCAGAACCAATCTTATTCTATCAACAGCCAAACTCTCGAAAACAGGTTTTAAAGTCCAGCATATCAACTCAGTCTTAGACGAATCAATTAGGGGACGGTTCTCCGCCACGTAACTATTTGCTATAACTGATGTTATAAGAAGGTCAAAATATTATGAGAAACAAAAGAATAAAAGTATTAGTTACCGGCGGCGCAGGGTTTATTGGTAGCGCTTTTGTCCGTCTGCTAGCAGGGATCAGAGTGTTCCCTGTCATAATAGACAAACTCACCTACGCCGGTGACCTTAAAAGATTATCGAAGGGAACACCCTGCGAAGCAACACAAAAGCAGGGGACACCCTGCGAAGCAGAGTGTCCCCTATTAGACTGCATCAAATTCTACAAATCCGACATCTGCAACAAAAAACAGATTGAGCGAATCTTTCACAAAGAAAAACCCGATATCGTCGTGCATTTTGCCGCTGAATCGCACGTTGACCGCAGCATTAGTGATGCCACCGCCTTTGTTGAAACCAATATTAAGGGAACACAGGTTCTTTTGGATGCCAGCCGCAAGTTTAATATTAAAAAGTTTATCTTTATTTCAACGGATGAAGTTTACGGTGAGATCGCAAACGGTAAATTTACCGAAGATTCTCCTATTAAACCAAATAGCCCTTACGCCGCATCAAAAGCTGCGGCAGACCTTTTAGTTCAGGCTTATATAAGGACATATAAATTCCCCGCTGTAATCATTCGGCCCTGTAATAATTACGGCCCCTGGCAATTTCCTGAGAAATTAATTCCGGTTGCAATCGCAAGCATCTTAAAAGGCAAAAAAGCCCCGGTTTATGCCAAAGGGCAGAATGTACGGGAGTGGCTTTATGTTGATGATTGCGCAAAGGGCATCTTAAAGATTACGCAGCAAGGCAAAATCGGGGAGATTTACAATTTAGGGAGCGGGATAGAGAGCAAAAATATCGATACAGTCAAAATTATCTTAAAATATTTAGGCGTAAGCCAATCACGCCTTCAGTTTGTTCAAGATCGTCCCGGGCATGATATAAGGTATGCGCTTAATTCCTTAAAAGTTAAAAGATTAATTGGTTGGAAGCCAAAGGTCAATTTCAAAGATGGTATTAGGCTCACCGTAAGCTGGTATCTGCAGCATAAAAAATGGCTATTGCGTTAATTACCGGTTCCGCTGGGTTGATTGGTTCTGAAGCTGTCTCCTTTTTTATAGAAAAAGGTTTTGATGTCGTCGGAATTGATAATAACCTGCGTAAATACTTTTTTGGCCAAGATGGTTCCATACTCTGGAATTTAAAGCGCCTTAAATCAGCTCATAAAAACTACCGGCATTATTCTATAGATATCCGCAGTGAATCTCAAGTAAATAAAGTTTTTAAGAAGTTTGGCAGGGAAATCTCCTTAATTATCCATGCCGCAGCGCAGCCATCGCATGATTGGGCAGCGCGCGAGCCGCTTACTGACTTTGGCGTAAACGCCCAAGGGACATTAGCTTTGCTTGAAGCATACAGGAAGTTTTCTCCCCACGCCGTATTTATTTTCACTTCAACCAATAAAGTTTATGGCGACAGGCCAAATTCTTTGCCCTTAGTTGAGCTGGAAAAGCGCTATGAGCTCCCCGAAGGCCACCCATATCATAACGGTATTGATGAAAATATGAGCATAGATAATTGCCTGCATTCGGTTTTCGGTGTATCAAAAGCAGCCGCAGACTTAATGGTGCAGGAGTACGGCCGTTATTTCGGGCTTAAAACTGCAATCTTCCGCGGCGGATGCCTTACCGGGCCTGCGCACTCCGGTGCTAAGCTGCACGGGTTTTTATCATATTTTGTTAAATGCGCGGTTACCGGACGCAAATATCTAATTTACGGATATAAAGGAAAGCAGGTGCGCGATAATATCCACTCGTATGATTTAGTGAATGCCTTTTATCATTTTTTTCAATCTCCGCGCAGTGCCGAAGTTTATAATATCGGCGGAGGGCGCTTCGCCAATATTTCAATATTAGAAACAATTGACCTTTGCCAGAGCCTTACCGGTAAAGAGCTTGATTACGAATACATTGACAGAAACCGCGTTGGTGATCATATTTGGTGGATCTCTGACGTCTCCAAATTTAAATCACACTATCCTTCCTGGAATTATAAATTCGGCATAGAAGAGACAATCAGGCAAATCTATGAAGCCCAGAAGTAAGGCCTAGAAGCGTTTTATTGTCGCCGAATCCGACGGTTTTCTCCTTGAAACCATCCAAACCTATCGTAGGGACTGTTAATTAGGGGGACTGTCCCCGTCAATAGCTAGCAATAATGTGAACCTATGGGGACTGTCCCCTAACAATTAGCTATTCTCGTTAGGTTTTTCCTTCCTTGAAAGGTTTCCAGTATATAACAGAGTAATGACTAGAGATTTGAACAAAGCTGTAAAACGCAATTTAGAGCGTTTTCCAAGTGATTTTATGTTCCAGCTTAATAAAAAAGAGGCTGAAAACTTGATGTTCCAAATTGGAACATCAAGTTGGGGTGGTACAAGAAAATTGCCTTATGTTTTCACAGAGCAGGGAGTAGCCATGTTATCTAGCGTGTTAAACTCAAAGCGCGCTATCCAAGTCAACATCGCTATCATGGAGCCGCCGCCCGAGCCGCCAAAACCTCGCTTCGGCTTAAATTAATCTACAAAATTCTTGACAAATTTGCCTTTCGCGCTAAACTAAATGTTCAATGTCTGAACAGTCATTTATAAAGGAAGAAAACCTCAAGATTCTTAAGGAATTAGAGAAAAATCCAGCCGCAACCCAGCGGGAGATTTCTGACACTCTTTCCATATCCTTAGGCAAGGTCAACTACGTCCTTAAAGCACTCATCAAAAAAGGCATTATCGAAGTCAGAAATTTCTCCACCAACCCCGGCAAACTGCGCAAGCTCCAATATCACCTTACAAAAGAAGGTTTAGAATATAAGATTAATATCACCCGGCATTTCATGGAACAAAAAGAAACAGAATACAATATCCTAAGGCAGGAATTAGCGCAATCTCTAGGGGAAACCGCGGGGACTGTTTCCGCAGGAAGCGGATCGCGGGGACTGTCCCCGTAAATGGCTAGCAATAATATAAACCTATGGGGACTGTTCCCAAACACTAATAAGGAGCTAAGGTAATGAAAAAAGCGCTTATTACCGGCATCACCGGCCAGGACGGATCATATTTAGCAGAGTTGCTTTTATCTAAGGGTTACCAGGTCCACGGCATTATCAGAAGGTCTAGTACTTTTAATACCGGCAGGATTGACCATATCTATGTAGACTCCCACTTAAAAGGCGCTAAGCTTTTTTTGCATTATGGGGATATTTCCGACGCCGAGCAGATAAACAATATTGTCTTTAACATAAAGCCCGATGAAGTTTACCACCTGGCAGCACAGAGCCATGTAAGGGTGAGTTTTGACATCCCCGAATATACCGGCGATATTACAGCCTTAGGGACCACACGCATTCTAGAGGCAATCCGCCGCAGCAAGCAAAAAATAAAGTATTACCAGGCATCCTCAAGTGAAATGTTCGGCGCGG
>CAZAPC010000007.1:0-23371 GCA_964486875.1 uncultured Planctomycetales bacterium | reverse complement strand
ACTTCAAATTCTCCCATATGGCAGATATCAAAGAGCCCCGCATTTGCACGTACCCAGGTATGCTCTTCAATAATGCCGCTGTACTGAATAGGCATAAGCCAGCCACCGAAAGGAGCCAATTTTGCACCTAGAATTTTATGTTTTCCTATTAGAGGGGTACTTTTAAGGTTAGTATTCTCTTCCACAATAAATTAAAACAACCTATAAATATGATTTATTATTAAGGTACCCTGAATAATCTTTTACTGCGTCCTCAAGTGCCATAAATTTATGCATGCACCCTGCGGATTTCAATTTATCCATTTTTGCCTGCGTATAATATTGGTACTGGCCTCTTATCTCTTCAGGCATCTCAATATACTCAATCGAAGGGTTGGTATTTAAAGCCGAGAACATAGCATGCGCAACATCATTCCAGCTCCTTGCCCTACCTGTGCCCAAATTATAAATTCCGGCTTTCCCTTGATTCTCATAAAAGTAATACATCACTTCAATTGCATCCTTTACATAAATAAAATCGCGCCTCTGTTCTCCATCCTTATATTCATTATGATAAGACTTAAACAAGCGCATACATTTACCGTTTTTTAAATCTTCAAAACGCTTGCAAATTACGCTCATCATCTCTTCCTTATGGTATTCATTCGGGCCAAAGACATTAAAAAACTTTAAGCCCACAAACAACTTAAACAGCTTATTCTCCAAAACCCATAAATCAAAGAGCTGCTTTGAATTTCCATACATATTTAAAGGCCTTAAGGAAGGAATAATGCTCTCGGAATCATCGTAGCCTAAAGATCCGTCTCCATAGGTCGCAGCGGAAGAGGCATAAATAAAATGCGTTTTATGGTTAACTGCCCATGAAGCAAGCCGTTTTGAATATTCATAATTATTCTTTAAGTAATAATCTGCGTCATTAAGTATGGTCGAGCTGCAAGCTCCCATATGAACGATTTTTTCTATATCCCTTATCTTATCTGATTCCAGTAATTTTAAAAACTCATCCTTGTGTATATAGTCAGAGAGCTTCTTGCCTAAAAGGTTTTTTTCTTTCCCTGAAGAATCGAGGTTATCCACAACAATGATATCGGAAACATCGTGCTGATTTAGCTTCCATAGAAAGCAACTTCCGATGAATCCAGCGCCGCCGGTAAGAATAATCATTAAACCTCCGTTAAAACCTTTATTGAATTATACCAAAGATTTTACCGCATTTAAAGCAGCTTCGTAATCAGGGGGAGTAGAAATCTCCTTAACGTACTCAACATATCTTACAATACTAACTTTATCCAAAAGGAATATTGCCCTGGTTAAAAGCCTAAGCTCTTTTATCAACACCCCATACTTCATTCCGAAATCTGCGTCTCTGTAGTCTGAAAAGACCTTGACCTTGCTTATCTCGAACTCCTGACAGAATCTTTTTTGCGCAAAAGGAAGGTCCATGCTGATAAAAATTACCACTATATCTTTTGAGAGACTGGTCATCTCGTCATTAAAACGCTTAATCTCCGAATCGCATACCGGAGTATCCAGAGAAGGCACAGAAGCAATAAGTTTAATTTTCCCTTTAAATTCGTTTAAGCTGCGCTCTTTAAGCCCGTCGTCTAAAACTTTAAAATCCTCTGCTTTTTGCCCCAACCTTATCTCTTCTCCCAATAAAGTAACAGGATTATTCTTTAAAGTTACTACATCTTTACGCTCCATGAAACCTCCTATTATTTAATAAAATCAAAATAAACACCCGCTGCAAGCGCAAGCGCAGATGAAGCAAAAATGACAAAATAGTTTATCCGGTCCTTACTTGAGCTTAATGCGCAGAGAATCGCGCTTAAAAGTTGTTTATCTTCTCCCTTCAGCTCATTATTGCTCATAATTTTAGCCATAAGCCCGCTTTCTTTTATAATCTTATGCCGGGCAGAATCGATTTTGAATTTATAGATAAAAAATACAAGAAATCCTCCTACTCCTATATACCAGGCGATCTGTCCGTAAAACGGGTTTAGGTGGATTAAAACAGTAACCACGCGAATAGCGATAGTAGCAACCAAGCCGATAATAAAAAATAAAATCGAAGAGCGGGCTTCCTTGCATCTTTTATGCTCCAGACAATTAATGCATTTTTGACTATCCATAAGGACAATATTTTAGCACAAAATACACGCCTTACAATCAAAAAGGCTAAGTACCCTATTTTAAATTTTTCACAGAATTAGAAAGCTCTGAATAGGCCTGGTAAGGAGGGATAAAATTAAGGGTTTTCTTAATTCTTTCTATGCTATAAACGCGGTCCTTACATAAAAATTTGATGCGTTTTCCAATAACCGGCATAAATATAAGCAGCCTGGTAAGAGGATAAGAAAGCAATAGAGGCTTATGAACCCCAAGGCTTTCGGCAAAAATACCAAAAATTTCGCTCAAATCAAAGGCTTCGTTATCCGCTATATGAAAAATCCCTCCCATCGCACGGTCGTCTTCCATACACTGAACAAGAAAAACAGCAACATTGCGCACAGAAACAAGATGCAGTCTTGGCTCTCCAAGGTTAGGAAGCATTAGTAGCCTTAATCTTAAAAGCTTAAATAGAAGCAGCATCATATGCGGCTCCCCCACTCCATAGACAATGCATGGGCGCACAATCACTATAGGAAGCCCTTTATCTCTAAAAGAAACCGCCTTCTTCTCTGCTTCTAACTTAGAAAATCCATATTTATTAGTCGACTTATACGGCATATCTTCAGTAAGAGGAATATCGGCATTCCCCGAATTAACCGCTACAGAGCTTAAATAAATAAGTTTCTTAATCTTACGCTCAAAAGCCCACTGACATATATTTTCTGTCCCATGGATATTTACATTGCCTAAGGATTCCTCATCGTTATCATTAACAAAACCAGCGCAATGGAATAAAACATCATATTCTCCCGCTATGCAATCAAAGGTCTTCTTGTCAGTTATATCCGCAATGACAATATTGATACCTTTATCCTTTAGGGAATTAACATTAGAGGTAATACGTACAGCAGCAGTTATATTCGAATAACCTTTTACAAGAAGCTCCGAGAGTAGGTTTGTGCCGATAAAACCTGTTGCGCCGGTTATAATAATCCTGGTATTTTTATCCATACGGCCTTATTTAATTATCATATACCCGGCTATCAATAAAAGGCAGGCTCCGAAAATCTTACGCAAAATAACTTCGGGAAGGCCTATTGCAAGCTTAGCCCCTAGGTATCCTCCTAATACAAACCCTAAGCATATTAACCCTGCTACCGGCAGATTAGCATGGCCCTGCTTATAGTATACCCAGGCTGCAAGTATGCCTATGGGAGGAATCATCATAGCCAGGGTTGTGCCTTGCGCTGCATGCTGTGAAAAACCAAATAGATAGATTAAGCATGGCACTACTATAATTCCTCCGCCTATCCCAATCAAACCGCTTGCCATGCCTGCAAAAACACCTATTAGAATGTATAACAAATTGAGCATTATGCCCCTCCGGTATTTTAACTACTGCTCGATCTTTTCCATCGGCTTACCGCAGCAGACCAATTCACCGCCGCCAACTTCTTTTACCTCTACCACATTACCACATACGCTGCATTTATAAACTTCTCCTACATTCTTCACATTTCCCATCTCAGCCTCCTCTAAGGGCGATTCCCCTACTTCTTGCCCCTTGTCTTATATTAAGTTATAACCACACCATTTTCTCTTTTTAAATAATTCCCTTCTTAAAAAGTATATTTTGATGTTTACGCAACCCATTGTAACATATTGAATTAGAAAGTAAAGAACCGTCCCCTATTTAAAGGGGGCGATGACTCTGTCTAATATCCCAGAAAGATACGCCATAAGAATACCGTAATTCGTAATCGCCACGCCCTGTTTTCTTGCTCTCTCAATCCTATGCATAACCTCTCTTCTATTAACCATGCATCCGCCGCAAGAGACTATAAGCTTAAAACGCTGTAAGTCTTCTGGGAAATCTCCTCCGGCAGTAACTTCATAATGCAGGTCTTTTTTGGTATAATCTAACAGCCACGTTGGAATTTTTGTCCGGCCTATATCTTCAGGCTGTACGTGATGAGTACATGCTTCGGCGATAAGAATCTCATCGCCGTCTTTTAGTTTCTCAATTTCAAAAACACCGTTAACAAAAACATTTAGGTCGCCCTTATGCCTGGCAAAAACAGTTGAAAAAGATGTAAGCGGATAATCTTTAGGCAAAATATCCCGGACGGCCTCAAAAACCTGAGAATCAGTTATTACTAGCCTTGCCGGCTTCTTTAAAGAAGAAATGCTCTTTTCCAATTCTGTCTCTTTAGTGACCATAGCAATGGCATTCCTATCCAGGATGTCGCGTATTACCTGAACCTGCGGCAATATAAGCCTCCCCTGCGGCATAGCGCTATCAATCGGACAGACTAAAACTACTATATCCTGCTCATCAATAATATCCGCAACTAAAGGAACCGGCGACCAATGAGAAGGCGCTAAATCCATAATCTTTTGTTTTAATTCTTCAATTCCTTTGTTCAACTTAGCGCTTACTTCAATGAAAGGAATTTTATTATTTAACAGATAGGCACGCGAGGCCTCTCCTTTAAGTTCACATTTGTTTAATGTAAAAATAAACGGTAATTTCTTAGAGCGAAAATTTTCTATGAGTTCCTCTTCAAACTTGCCAATAACCGTATCCGGCTCTACAACGATAATCCCAATATCTGTTTTACGCAAAACTTTCTGCGTACGCTTAACCCTCTCTTCACCTAAAATCCCTTCATCGTCAATCCCCGCCGTATCAATTAGCATACACGGACCGATTGGCAAAATCTCCATCGCCTTATAAACAGGATCGGTAGTAGTCCCGGGGACTTCGGATACAATTGCGGTATCCTGGCCTGTAATCGCATTGATTAAACTTGATTTCCCGGTATTGCGTTTACCGAAAATCCCTATATGCAGCCTATTGCTCGCTGGTGTCTTATACATTTCTCCCTACTTTTTAAAGAATCGCCTCTTCCATAATCAATAAATCTTCCTAAATCTTTAGCCATGGAATCAATACAAAAATTACAAGCACCCACCGGCTCATCAACACATTTTTTACCCGGGTATATTTCATAAAGCCTGCGATACGGCTGCGGGGTAAAATTTGGCATTATGACATTTGCTCCGCAAGCCAAGCCATCCAGCCTGTAGTCTTTATCTAAGCTGCCCAAAGCAGTAGTTGCAGGGATATGGGCATTTTTAGTAACAATCCTCGTCAAAGCAATTACTTTTAAAGTAAACAGCGGATCACCTGTTTTCTGTTGTCCGAATCTTGAATCATCGTGGGGAATAAAAGGGCCGATTCCGATCATGTCGAGGTCTTTTTCTTTAAAAAAAATAATATCTTTTGCGAGCATACCGGTTGTTTGCCCGGGTAAACCAACCATGTTACCAGAACCTACCTGGTAGCCCAAATCCCTTAAAGCATCTAGGCATTTTATTCTTCTATCAAAACTCATATCTGTATGCATTGACTCATAAAGCTTTTTGTCTGAAGTCTCTATCTTCAATAAATACCTGTCAGCCCCGGCTTCCTTCCAAGCCTTATAATCTTCAAGCTTTCTCTCTCCTACGGAAAGAGTAATCGCCATATCAAACCTTTTCTTTATCTCTAATATTATATCTTTAAGCTCGGCCGCATCTATACTGGCGTCATCTCCGGATTGCAAAACCACGGTTTTAATATTATTGCCAGCTAAAAACGCAATACTGTTTAAAACTTCATCCTTACCCATCCGGTAGCGCCTAAGCTTAAGGTTATCCCTGTTTAAACCGCAATAGAAACAGTCGCGCACGCAGTAATTGGAGAATTCAATAATACCGCGCAAGAAAATCCCGTCACCGCAAAATTTTTTCCTTATTTTATCCGCAAAGGAAAAAATTGATTTAAGCTCGCTTTCGCCTTCCTTAGAAAGGATCTCTTTTAAATCATCTTTACTGGGCAATACAGCATCTCTGACTCTAGCCAGCAGCCCTTCAAGGTTAGACATACTCATCCCTTACCCCTGAGTCAACATGCGCGAAGAATATCTTTAAACGCTCCTGGTCGCCTTTATCCAGTTCTTTATAATACCTTTCAATCATCCTGTATCCTGCGGCTTTAACCTTATCCGAAGCAAAATCATCAAGGTATTCCTTTAAGGTTATCAAGGCATTCATACTGCATTTACCTTTAATTGTCCCAGGCTTAGCTAAATTCATAAAAGCTTCCCCTGTCCTTTCTTTGCGATAGCAAGCAGCGCAGAAACTCGGTATATAATCATGCCTTATCAAAGTCTCGACGATCTCATCGAGGCTACGGTGGTCGCTTAATGAGAATTGCCCCGCAGGTTCATCTTTGCCTAAATCAGAGTACCCTCCGGGAGAAGTACGCGAAGCTGCGCTGATCTGGGAAACCCCAAGACTTAAAAGCAAATCCCTCATCTGAGCGGTTTCGCGCGTTGACATAATCATTCCGGTGTAGGGTACCGAGAGCCTTAAAATTGCCACTACTTTCTTGAACTCTTCATCAGATAATTTATGCGGCGGATTAAGCGATAGCTCTACCCCCTCAGCAGGCTCAATTCTGGGGACTGATATAGTATGCGGCCCCACCTTAAACTCTTTCTCCATATGCTCAATATGGGAGAGAAGGCCTAAAGTCTCAAACTTATAATCATAAAGCCCGTATAATACGCCAATTCCTATATCATCTATGCCCGCGGTAAAGGCGCGGTCAATAGCATCGAGCCTGTTATCAGGATCGCTCTTTGGGCCTTTCGGATGCATGCGCCGGTAAGTTTCATCATGGTAAGTCTCCTGAAAAAGCTGGTAAGTCCCGATGCCGGATTTTTTAAGTTTCTTAAAATCTTCCGTACTTAACGGCGCGCAATTAACATTAACCCTCTTTATCTTGTTTTTCCCTACCCCCGCGCTGTAAATTGCCTTAACAGCTTCGACATAATAATCAATGTTTGCTTTTCCTTCGGGAGCAGCCTCGCCGCAGACCATAAGTATCCTCTTCTGACCCTGCCTTAAAAGCAATTTCGTCTGGTTGGCAATTTCAAGGGCAGTTAATGCGCGGCGCTTGATTGCAACATTATCCTCCTTGAAAGCGCAATACAAACAGTTATTCCTGCAAAGGTTGCTAATGTAAAGAGGCGCAAAAAGCACTACCCTTCTTCCGTAAATTTTATCTTTGACATAGCTTGCCGCGGCAAAGATTTTCTTGATATAGGCAGTATCGTTAACGGAAAGAAGTGCGGCTGATTCTTGGAGGCTAAGCCTTTTAAGCGACTTAGCCTTATTAAGAATAGTATCAAGCTTAGCAGCATCGAAACCGGCTTCGCCGGTTAATAAATTATTAATTTTACCTTCATCAATATACTTCATAAGCTATTCGCATTTACATAAACCGGATTTAACCGACACCCCGGGGATTTTTCCTAATTTTCCGGTTAAGGCACCGACTTCATCCGTAGTAGCATTTACTATTAATACGATCACGCTGAAATCTCTTTTTAAATGCGGTATACCCATCCGCCCGGCAATCAAATCGCCAAATTCGGTCAAAATACCGTTCACCTCCGGCGCTGCCTTCTTGCGATTATGGATTATTACTCCCACAAAACCAAGCCGCTTTTCCATCCCCCCTCCTTTTTAATAAAAAACCCAATCCCGCTGGCAGAAACCCTGCAGAAAGATTGGGAATATACTTGCTCCCTTAGGTTCAGTAAAAAACCTTACCGCAGGTTTAAATTATTTAAACTATTATTTTACGTAAATCGGCCTTGCCTTATAATTGGTATGTAAAAGTTTTTCTGAAGTCTCGCTTAAAGGCTTGCCTAAAAATTCCTTATAAAGCCTCTTTATGTAAGGATTCTGATGGCTGCACCGCACTTCCTTACCGCTATCGTGTTCGTACAAAGCCTGCGCCCTCTTAATTCTTAACTCATCAGTTACCATATAAGGCTGCCCGCCTCCCCCGACACATCCTCCGGGACAAGCCATAACTTCAATGAAGTGATACGGCATTTCCTTGTTATTTATTTTCGCCTCGCGTACCTTGTTTAAAATATACTCGACATTACCCAGGCCGTGCGCAACTGCTATTTTTAACTTCTTACCGTCAATTTCGACTTCGGTTTCCTTAACGCCCTTAATACCGCGGACATTCTCAAATTCAACTTTTTTCAGCTCTTTACCGGTAATAAAATAATGCGCGGTCCTTAAAGCTGCTTCCATAACCCCTCCGGTTGAACCAAAAATCACTCCCGCTCCGGCGTATTCACCCAAAATACTATCGCACTCCTCTTCCGGCAAGCTCTCAAAATCTATACCCGCCTGCTTAATCATGCGCACAAGTTCTCTGGTGCATAAAACCGTATCGATATCTTGATAACCTGAAGCGAACATTTCATTGTCCCTTGTAATCTCATATTTCTTTGAAGTACAAGGCATAATGGATGCCATAAAAATCTTTGCGGGGTCAATTTTATTCTTACGGGCGTAATAAGTCTTTGCTAACACCCCTAATATTTCATGGGGAGATTTACAGGAAGAAAAATGGTCAATCATATCCGCATAAAACTTCTCCATAAAGTCAACCCACGAGGGGCAACAACTGGTAATTAAAGGAAGCGGCCTTGTGCCTTTAAGTAGCCTCTGTTCAAACTCGCTTGCCTCTTCCATAATTGTAACATCGGCTCCGAATGAAGTATCAAAAACTGCCTGAAAACCCAAACGCCGGAGTAAAGCATAGAGCTTCTTAGTAAAATTCTTTCCTACGTAACCAAATGCTTCGCCTATAGAGACCCTTACCGCAGGTGCAATCTGAACTACGCAATATTTATCCGGATCCTGCAAAGCCTTCCATACCTGTGCAGTATTATCCTGCTCTACGAATGCACCGGTAGGGCAATGTGCCGCACATTGTCCGCACTTAACACAGGGAGAATCAGAAAGCTGGATATCTCCCGCCGGAGATATGCGCGTCTGCATACCCCTCTCTAAAAATGAAAGCGCCCAGACATCCTGCAATTCCTGGCAGACATGCACGCACCTGCCGCAAAGAATACATTTCTTCGGGTCTAAATCAACGGCTTTTGTGGATTGATCTATCGGCAGGTCCCTCAAAAACTGCGGGAAAGATTCCTCCTTAATTCCGAAATCAGCGGTTAACTGTTGCAATTCACACTGATTATTTCTTGCACACTTAAGGCAATCATTAGGATGATTTGATAAAATAAGCTCAATTACCGTCCTTCTAATCTCGACGATTTCCGGGTCGTGAGTCGTAATATCCATACCCTCTTCGAGAGGAGTGCAACAGGAACGCAACATCTTATTCGAACCTTTATTCTTAACAATACAGATACCGCACGCCGCTGAAGCAGGAAGATCAGGGTGCTTGCAAAGAGTCGGTATCTTAATCTGTACCCTCTTAGCTGCCTCCAGGATAGTAGTCCCCTGTTCAACTCTTAATAATATACCGTTAATTTTAGCGCTTACAACTTTAGCCATAGTTATTTTTTAAGTATTGCCTTGAATTTACAGACATCAAAACATCTACCGCACTTTGTACATTTCTCCTGGATTACAGAATAACCCTTCTCTTTATCTCCTACAATCGCATTTACCGGGCAGTTAGTAAAACACAGCCCGCAACGCTTACACTTCTCCTCTATTATGTTATAGGTAACAAGATGGCTGCATTTTCCTGCCGGGCAATGCTTATTTAAAATATGTTCATTATACTCTGCCTCAAAATACTTTAAAGTAGAAAGCACAGGGTTTGACGCAGTCTGACCTAAACCGCACAACGATGCCTTTTGCATAGCTTGCGATAACCTTCTTAATTGAGCCAAATCATTAATCTGTCCCTTACCCTCGGTTATCTTCTTTAGGTAATTAAGCATCTGAAAACCGCCTATCCGGCATGGCGCGCACTTCCCGCATGACTCTTCTACACAGAAACCCAGATAAAATTTAGGGATATCAACCATGCAATCATCTTCATCCATAACAATCATTCCGCCTGAGCCCATAATTGAACCTAATTTTTGAAGATTCTCGTAATCAACCGGAGTATCTAAAAGTTCCTGCGGGATAACCCCTCCTGAAGGACCGCCGGTCTGCACTGCTTTTATCGGCTTACCTGACAATGTCCCTCCGCAAATATCCATGACAATTTCTCTTAAGGTCGCGCCCATCGCAATCTCAACCAATCCGGAATTTTTAACCTTGCCTGTTACTGCAAACACCTTAGTGCCCTTTGAAGTCTGGGTACCTATGCCGGAAAACCACTTCCCTCCTCTTAAAATAATTTGCGGTATGTTAGCCAAGGTCTCAACATTATTAATAACCGTGGGCTTCCCCCATAATCCTTTAACCGAAGGATAGGGAGGCCTTGGATGAGGCGTCCCTCGCTTACCCTCAATGGAAGAAATTAACGCAGTCTCTTCCCCGCAGACAAATGCTCCCGCGCCTAACCTAATCTCTAAATCCAAACTAAAAGGACTTCCCAATATATTCTGACCCAATAAACCATAATCATAAGCCTCTTTTATAGCTTTATTAATCCTTTCTACTGCCAGCGGATACTCTGCCCGAATATAAAAATAACCCTTAGAAGCGCCTATAGCAAAAGCAGCAATAGCTAAGCCTTCGATTACTGAATGCGGGTCTCCCTCGAGTATGCTTCTATCCATATACGCGCCGGGGTCGCCTTCATCAGCATTGCAGATTACAAATTTCTGGTCGGACTTTACTTCACGGGCAAAATTCCATTTCATCCAGGTTGGATACCCTGCGCCCCCCCTACCTCTTATCGCACTTGACTTTATCTCATCAATTAGTTTTTGCTGGCCTAAATCAAAAAGTGCTTTCTTTAAAGCTAAGTAGCCTTCGCAGCCTATATATTCGTCAATACTCTCAGGGTCTATCTTTCCGCAGTTTCTTAAAACCAGCCTCAGCTGTTTCGCCTTAGGCTTAAAAACAAGTTCTTCGATAGCTTTACTATCTTTAATAGAATCTGCGATTCTTTTTAAGTCAGATTCCTGAACATTCGCATAAGTCATATTATCCGGGAGTATTTTAACCACTAACCCGTGCTCATATATACCAATATCAGATACCCTGACAACCTGCACATGATCATGCAAGCTATCCTGCCTAAGGCAATCAAGCAGGCGCGTGTAAGATTCCCGGGTCATATCTTCCCTCCCGGTATCCGTATCTTTTATTAAAACTGTCTTTGCATACATTAACAGTGCTCCCTTTTTCTTAAGCTAATGAATCAAAAATACAATCATTGACTAACATTTTGGCAATTACGTGTTTTTCGATAATCTTAACCGCTATATCCTTATTCACCCTTCCGTAAACAACCGAAGGCAAGCCTTCAACTTTTACCTCGACCAGGGGCTCAGCGTAACAACTCCCTGCGCAACCGCATTTCTTTATATCAACCTTAAGGTTTCTTTTCTTTACCTCTTCTATAAAGAAATTATACACATCCTCTGCTCCGGCTGCTATGCCGCAGCTGCTCATCCCTACCTTAATCCAGTCGCCACTATCCCTAGGGATTTTGCTTAGTTTTTCCAGCTCCTCTTTATTCAATTTAGCCATAACTATTTATTCCTCTTTTATGTATTTAGACAAAATGTCGGCAATCTCGCTCTTCTTAACCTTGCCGTACACCTTACCATCAATCATCATAACCGGTGCTAACCCGCAACACCCCAGGCACCTTACTACGTCCAAATGAAAAAGGCCGTCCTTGGTAGTCTGGCCTTCTTCAACCCCTAATATACTCTTAACTTCATTTAAAACTGCTGCCGCCCCGCGTAAGTAGCATGCCGTCCCCATGCATAACGCAATGCGATGCTTACCCGGAGGAGTCAATTTAAAATAATTATAGAAAGTGATGACCTCATAAATCCTGGCCAGGGGCACATCAAGCATCCTGGATAATTCCAGCGAAAGCTCCCTTGGCACATAACCATGATGGTTCTGTATTTCATGCAGAATCATAATAAGATTGCCATCCTTACCCTTCCATTGGGTAAGCAATTCTGCTAATTCAGGATTTATTTTCTTATGTTCCATGGTTATTATATTTCGGTCTTACCTTGGCTTATCTAACTGCTGATTGGTTTTAAGACAAGGAAAACTTTAAGGTAGGATTAAATTTTATCATATCTTCCTGAAAAAACAAGAAAAATTATTTTTTCTTGGATTTTATATTCCTTGGGGCAGAAGACTTAATATTACCGGAGAGCGCTAAAAGCTGGTGCACATGGCAATACTCTTCGTGATTATAAATACTGAGTTTATTTTGACAATGACGGTATTTACAGACCCTGCCCTTGGCAGAAGTCCTTACTTTCTTCATTTGTCCTTTCTTTTTGATGCTGGCCTTAGCATTAACAAATATAAAGCCCGGCTTTAGCCCGGGCCGTATATTGCCTAAAAAAGACTAGACCTTTGTAACGTTCACAGCCTGGTCACCTTTGGGGCCTTTTTCAATATCAAACTCAACTTCCTGGCCTTCAGCTAAAGACTTAAAACCTTCACCCTGGATAGACTTATGATGCACAAAAACATCATTACCTGATTCAGGAGTAATAAATCCGTACCCTTTTTGGTCACTAAACCATTTTACCTTTCCTCTTGCCATTCTCTTATCTCACCCCCTCAATTCTCCCGCTCTTTTAGAATCGGGAATTCCTGCCAGCCGGCAGGCTGAGATCCCGAGCAATATCCTACTTATTAGTCAACTACGAGGGATCTCCCATATAAATAATAAAAAAAGCCGCAAAAGGTTAGTTAACTTTTCCCTCCACGACTTCTAAGTTTTGCTAATCTTTATCTATTCTATTTAGTTTAGCATAGTATTATTACTTGTCAACCATTAAAATTTTATCCTTTCAATACTACTTAACATCTTACTCCTTGCAGAATAAGAAATAACCGGAACAGCATAAAAAAACTTATGCAAGGATACCTTCATCCCGCAAAAATTGAATATACCCGCATCAATTGACTTCTTAACAGCAAACTTAAAACCTAACAAATAGTAAGCAAACCTCATTCCCCCGGTTGTCGAAAATATCATTACCTTCTTATCCCTAAGCAGGCCCTTGGGTATTTTACCGACATAATCATAGGCAAAACCTTTTGTAAAAACGCGGTCGATATACCCTTTTAGTATCGCCGGCATATTAAACCACCAGACAGGATGAATAAATATAACGGTTTCGGCCTTGCGGATTAAATCCTGCTCTTTTCTTATATCCTCGGGTATTTCATGCCGCGAAAAGGCGGAAAAATCTCCTGCGCTCAAAACTGAATTAAACTGCATTGCGTATAAATCACGCACTAAGCATTCACCGTACTTATTTTTTATGATACCCTCGATCTTTTCTTTTATCGCATGGCAAAAACTTTTAGGATTAGGATGAGCGTAAACAATCAGGTATCCCATACTGCCCCCTTCTTTTTCTATTGACTATGTAAACCACTTTTTGTCTTAAGACAAAGCTTACCAGCATTGGCATTGACGAAACCCCATTCAATACTCTGCGGAATTATTGAAATTATCCTCTTCAATACCGCCTCCGTTTATTGTGATATGATCCTTTTAATTTCTTCTTTGTTCAAAACCTTACCGGATAAAACCACCTTGCCGTCAATGGCCAGCCCGGGAGTCATAATGACACCGTATTCGATGATCTTATCGACATCAGTAACCTTTCCGATCTCGGCTTGAATATTTAATTCCTTCATAGCCGCCTCAGCGTTTGCCGTAAGCTGTTTGCATTTAGGGCAACCAGAACCTAAAATTTCTATCCTCATCTACCCTCCTACTTAACGATATACCCAAAAACCATTCCGCTTATAGTTGCCATGATTACAACTAAACAAACATAGACAATAGTCTTCCTAGTGCCTATTACACCTCTAATAACCAACATGCTAGGCAAACTTAAGGCAGGTCCGGCTAAAAGAAGCGCTAAAGCAGGCCCCTTGCCCATACCCGATCCGATTAACCCCTGCAAAATGGGCACCTCAGTAAGTGTAGCAAAATACATAAATGCTGCTACAATTGATGAAAAGAAATTCGCCCTGAAAGAATTGCCCCCGACTAATGCCTCTACCCAGCGGGAAGGAATAATGCCTTCATTGCCTACTCTACCTAAAAGAAAACCTGCGACTAAAACTCCGCCGAATAAAAGCGGTAGAATTTGCAAGGCAAATGCCCAACTTGCGCTTACCCAATCTTTAAGTTCATTCTTCTTGAACCAACTAACTATGGCTAGAAATAAAACCGCCATAAAAAAACCGTTAATCCACCATTTATAATTGTATATTACGCTCCAAATCCCCGTATCTCCTTCTAATGGCTTTCCCCAATTGGCAAATACTAATATTGCAACCATAGAGAAAAAATAAATAATGTTCTGCCATAATGGCCGGTTTTCTTTAACTTCTTCTAATTTAAAATTTCCGTTTGCATGGCGGGTGCGCTCTTCTTTCAGAAAAATTAAATGCATTAATAATCCTATAACAATGCTAAATATTACCGCTCCCACTGCCCGGGCTAATCCCAATTGCCAGCCAAGGATACGCGCAGTTAAAATAATTGCCAAAACATTTATTGCCGGGCCTGAATATAAAAAAGATATAGCCGGGCCTAAACCTGCCCCTCTTTTGTAAATCCCGGAAAACAAAGGTAACACTGTGCAGGAACAAACCGCTAAAATCGTGCCTGAAATAGAGGCTACGCTATAGGCTAAAAACTTATTGGCCTTTGCCCCGAAATACTTTAAGACCGATGCCTGGCTTACAAATACCGAAATAGCGCCTGCGATAAAAAATGCAGGAACAAGGCATAACAAGACATGTTCCCGAGCATACCACTTAACAAGCGCTAAAGCTTCAAATATTGCATTAGTAAACCTAAAATTCTCTACCGGTAAATAAAAACATGCTAGAAATGCGGCAAGAATGTATAAAAATTTTCTCCATTCTTTCATAGTCTACCTCTCATTATAATTGTATGACGTCTTCGGTGTGATATAGCGAAAGGAACAAAAGCATATACTCTTTTAAGTGGCGGGTAAGCAGGAAATTATTACGGATATTCTCTCTTCCGTTTTCACCCAGCCTCTTTGCGTATGCGGGGCTGTTTAGCAGCTGTTTTATAGCAAAGGCAGCTCCGTCAATTGAATGGCAAAGCAGGCCTGAATATTTATGTTTAATCTGAAGAGGTATGCCCCCAACATTAGAAGCAACTACGGGTTTGGCCTTCCATAGTGCTTCTGAAACCGTAAGCCCAAAACCTTCTTTTAGGGATTTCTGGATTATGACATCTGATGCCCTCTGTAAAGCATTTACCTCTGTATCATTCTGCGGCAATAGCAGAATATGGATATCTTTATCCTGTTTAGCCTTTTCTCTAACCTCTTCTAACACCTGTAAACCCTCAGGGTCATCGCTTGCCGAGCCTCCGGCCAATATAAGCTGGCAATCAATATATTTTTTTACCTGCAAATAGGCCTGGATAACGCCAACCGGGTCTTTTAGGCGGTCGAAACGGGATATCTGGGTTATAACCGGCTTATCTTTCTTGATTTCGTATTTTCTCAATACAGAATCAATTAATTCCTGCGGCAACTCTTTGTTTTTATCGCTTAACGGATCAATTGAAGGAGAAATAAGAAACTGCCTTATCGGTAGCCGCTGTGAAAAACTCGGAGCCGAGAATACAGCAGAATCGTACTTTATAATAAAATCCATCAGGAATTTCCATACCTTCTGGTTTGGATTAGAGACATCTATATGGCAACGCCAAAGCCATTTGTTACCGGACTTTTTGTTTATTAAAGATACGGGCTGCGGATCATGCACAAAGACTATATCACCATAAGTATCCATTGTCCTGATATTTGCTTCGCTTGCCTCAGCGAAAATATCAAAATCACGCTGAGTTATAGCTTCTGAACGTCCATGAAGCGCGTTATGAAATTTCTTAGTTACCTCAAAAAACTGCTCTCCGCCTTTTATAACATCCCATTTCGTATTTAACCCCATTTCGTTTAGGAGAGGGACAGCGCGGGTTAATATCTCGGCAACACCTCCGCCTACAGCGGTAGAATTGATATGCTGCACAACCTTACCCTCAAACCTCTTAGCAAGAAGCCTTAAATCGTCGATAACCGACTGCCCGACAATAGGTATATATTCTTCGAGCTTTGTCATCTTAGCGGAGAAGCTCCTTTTCTACCATATCAACAAGATTACCCCTTAAGCCTTCAAGGGTATGAGTATAAGGGTCGAGTTTTGAAATCCTTTCAGCTAAATATGTATTTCCCATAGAAGTCCTGATCCAGTTTGAGAAATCATTATCGCTCTTCTCAAGTCTTAAACGAGACTCAAAAATATGGAAATAAATGGAATCTATAGTTACCTTCTTTAAAATATCCGCGAATTCCCTAAGGTCACCCGCGATATAATCTGTAGGCAGGATAAAACTCACTGATTTAATAAAATGAAACTCATCCCCTTTCCGGGCAAACTTAAGCTTAGCTAAGGGATTATCCTTTAGATAATCTTCAACGGCCTCAATAATCCTATCCCTTAAGGAACGGATGGTTGAATATTTAATAGTATCGATACTAGATAGCCTCTCTCCCAGCTCATCCTCACCCAGTATCTCCGTAACCCAGTAAGCAAAATCATTGGGAGGCTCAGGAGAAAGATACTGATGCTGCTGGAGAAACCTGTGGGTATGGTGGTAAATACAGGCGCCGGGGACTTCCTTAATCAATTCAACAAGTTGAGTTAAATTAATAGCCCTTAACCCTGTTAACTCGGTTAAATGAAGCCTGGTATGGAACCTGAATGGTTCCTTCGCCTTAATAACTTCAGCCATATTCTTAAAAGGTTAGATATCCCGGATACGGGTTAATAATTCGTATACCTCTTTTGAATTGTTGAGATAATAATTAGCATGCGAGACCCTATTCCCCCCCACTAATATAGTAACACCATCTTTCTTTAAAGCCTTGAAAGCATCCTCGTCGGTTACATCATCACCCAGGTAAAAAGCAACTACCGCTTTATCGTCCAGATAAAATTTTTGCCGGGAGAGCAGCCATAAAACCATCTTACCCTTATCCCATTCAATAGGAGGGCCTGCCTCAATCACCTTCTTGCCCGTACGTATCTTTATTTTCTTTACAACAGAAGGGATTATGGCGACCTCTCGAAAAATTGTTTTTATAAGATTGGTTTCCTTCTTGCCCGCTTCACGGAAATGAACCGCAAGAGAAATGCCCTTATCTTCGATAAAAGCCCCTTTAATGCCTTTAAGCCTATACTTAAGCTCCTCCTTTAATTTCTTTAAGCCCTCCATATATTCAGCGGAAATTTGAGGTTTATGTTTAATCTTAGGGCTCTCAACCTCCAAGCCGTGGTTGCCCGAATAAATAATTCCCTCTACCCCCACCCTCTTCTTTATATCCGCTAAAGACCTGCCGCTTATTATTGCTACTTTGAAATCTTTCTTTTGCGAAATTTCTTTTAGTAAAATCTTCACAGGCCTAGGAATTACCGCTTTATCAGGAGTACTCACAATAGGAGAAAGGGTACCATCAAAATCAAGAAATAAAAAAACGCACATCCCTTTTATCGTTTCCTTTATATTCTCCCAGCTCCCAAATAAATGTTCCATGTGATTTAATCTTTCTTTAAGCCGGTTAACTCAGTGACAATATCCCCTGCCCAACGGTAAATATTATTTTCGCTGATTATTTTACGCATATTCTCCATGCGCTTCTTCTTCTCCTCTCGAGGCAATTCTATCGTAGCTTTAATAGCGTCAGAAAACTCTTCTATAGAATAAGGGTTGATCAAGGTAGCGTCGGTTAGCTCCCTGGCGGCTCCCGTGAAACGGCTCAATATCAAAGTTCCGCTAAAGTCTGTCTTTGAGGCAACATATTCCTTAGCTACAAGGTTCATACCGTCATGGAGAGAACTTACGATACACAAATCAGCTAATTTGAAATAGGGATTAATTTCTTCCGGGGAAAAATGCCGCTTCAAATATATTATCGGCCTCCAATTCCCCTCTGAATGCTTCCAGTTCTTCTTCTCAACCAGCTCATCTATCTCACCGGTTAACTCATGGTAACGTTTAATATGCGTCCTGCTGGGAGCGGCAAGCTGGATAAATACAAATTTATTCTTATACTCCGGGTATTTCTCCAGGAAACGATCAATCGCAAGTATCTTCTCAACTAACCCCTTGGTATAATCTATCCTATCAACGCCCACCGCGACAATCTTATCTCCGAGGTCATATTCACCCTTTATTTTATCCAGGGCCTCTTTATCTTGTTTTGTATTGGCGCTGTTAAAATATCCGTCTACGCTGATAGGAAAATCCCTGACAAAGGTCTCTTTATTTGCCCGAATTATACTAAATTTCTCAGTATCAACACGGCACTCGATTAACCTGTTAGCGGTATCCAAGAAATTGTTGCAGTGGTTTTGCACATGGAATCCGATTAAATCGCAAGCAAGCATACCCTCGAGTATCTCTTGCTGATAAGGGCATATTGAAAAGACCTCCGGATTGGGCCATGGGATATGCCAAAACAATGCGATAGTAGTATCAGGACGCTTATCTTTAATCATCTTAGCCAGAAGGGTAAAATGATAATCCTGCAGAAATACAAAGGGGCTCTTAGCCGGAAGCTCAGCCAAAACACTCTCGGCAAACTTATGATTTACTTTTTTGTACATCTGCCAGTCAGAATCCCTGAATAAAGGGCGGGTGTGCGTAACATGACAAAGAGGCCACAACCCTTCATTAGAAAAACCGTAATAATATCCTTCTTCCTCTTCCTTGGAAAGCCATACTCTTTTTAATATATAACGTATATCTTCGGGTGGAACCCCAAGTTTATCCTTAGAGTTTACCATTCTTCTGTCGCCGCTTCCGCTGCCATGCGCAATCCACGTCCCGCCGCAAACGCGTAAAATAGGGTCAATAGCGGTAACTACGCCGCTCGCAGGCCTGACGCATTGGATTTTACCGCTTGTCTTATCCAAGATATGCATAAATGGCTCACGGTTAGAAACAACAAAAAAAGCATTCTCCCCCAATTTTGCGTGGATTAAATCCCTTAATTTACCCTGCGTCCATATTTCTTCTTTTTGCACACGCGTATGGGCTTCTTCGGTTACAACCTTGCGCGCTACCCTTAGGCCTAAAGCAACCTGTTCAACTTCACTGATAAGCTTACCGAATTCTCCGCGCTCTTCAAAAGGCTTCAATTTATCAGTCTCTCCTCTCTGAAAATGGGAAAACCATAGCGTAAGGCGACGGACGGGAAGAATAAAAATCTGCCTTTGTATTAAAAATGCGATCAGTGCAATAAGCAAAATCAAAACTATCAGCGTAACGCTAATTCTCTTCCACTGTTCAGCCAGCATGCTGAATAAATAGGAAGTATCATAGATTACCTCAACCAACCCCAAAACATTACCCTCATCGTCAGAAACAGGAAGTATGTAGCTATAAACAGAGTACTCATTAAATGTTTCAAGAGCGCCACGGGGACTCTTGGTCTCCAGTATTTCTTTAATATAAGGCTTATCCTTTGCCTTCCAGTCAGCTATTCTCTCGGTTATAGCAATAATCTGGCCTTCATTATTATAGAGCACAGAGCCCTGGAGCCTTTCTCTTTTCTGGAAGCTCTCTACCAGACGGTTAGCTAATTTTAGGTCATTGCTGATGAATATGTTTTTTACTGCCAGCTCCATGCTTTCATCAACGCTTCTTGCTTTGCGCTTTAAATCATCCATCAGTTTATCTTGCGTATAACGCGCCTGAATCACACCAAAGACAGTAAATACAACAGAAACGATGATGAGTATCGGCAAAATAAATAATAAAATTCTTTTCATTTCATTAGCCTTTCATTAAACAAAAACGCCAACTGCTAATCTTAAGCAGATGGCGGCCCGACCACCTTTTGAATCAACCTCCGGGCATTACACCCAGACCCGGAAATAATTATATACTTACTATAAGGTTATGGCAAGCCTTAAATCTTATTAATTAGTTCTCTGGCGACTTTTTTACCGCTTAAAAGCATACCGCCGAATACCGGGCCCATGCGCGGCCCGCCAAAGACTGCGTTTGCGCACATTCCGCATACATACAGCCCGGGACAGGCTTCTTTGGAATTCTTTACCGTTAGTTTCTCGGCAAAATCCGCGTCCATTGAACCCTCACCGACTATTTTACCGGTTTTAGTTTTTAAGCGGATCCCTGATTTCCTTTCAACGATACGCACTACTTCTGCCGCGTGGCCTGTTGCATCAACTACGTATTTTGCGCGCATGGAAATCGGGTCAACATGCAAATTAGCCATTTCAACCGCAGTCCAGTTCAAAACTAATCCGCATACCCGCCTATTTTTGGCTAAAACATCTTCCGCGCTTAAAAGATTGAATATCCGTACTCCTGCCTTAACCGACTTAGAGCACAAAGTTGATACTGCCTCAATAGAATCAGCTAAATAATAATTGTTTTGGTATTTTCTTGTGCGTATTCCGAATTCATCCAAAAGCTTCTTTGCCTCTTCCTGGACAACTATCTCATTAAACATAATCCCGCCTCCCCACATACCACCACCTATGGAGAGCTTGCGTTCAAAGAGAGCAACCTTAATATTTTCTTTTGCCAGATAATAAGCGCAGACAAGCCCTGCGGGCCCGCCGCCGACTATTGCCACATCTACATCTAAAGCGCTAACCAGTTTATCTTTATAAGATTCAATTATCGCCTTTGATATTATAATTTCATCAAGCTTCATAAGCTTCTCCTTGTTATGGGGACGGTTCTCTAACTTGTAATTATATAATAATAAACGGGTTATGACAACATCAAAATATCATTGAGGGAAAGCTTAAAAGTAGCGGCCCGCTCTATCCTTAACCAATCAATACTAATAAGTTGTATTTTGGTGTTGTTGCAACTCTTTATATTATAAGTAATTGCGATGCGGAGAACCGTCCCCTATAGTTTCTCAGGGTGGTGTTTGACGACTTGGGCCTCAACCATATAGATTACATCTTCGGCTATATTAGTAGCATGGTCACAGATACGTTCCAAGAACCGCGCTATAAGCAGAAGTGGGACAGCGCGAGGAGTAGTAGTTTTATCCTTAAGCATATAATCCTCGATCAGCTCCTTCTGGATCATATTCCTTAGATTATCCGCTTCAGAATCGGAAAGCATGACTTTCCTTGCCAGCTCGCTATCTCTTTTGACAAAAGAATCTATAGTCATCTTAATCATATTTTGGGCCACATTAGCAAGCTTAGGGATATCAATTAAAGGTTTTAAAAGCGGCTTATCAGCAATCTCCACTACACGCTGGCAGATATCCACGGCAATATCAATTATCCTCTCAAGCTCGGCATTTACCTTCATCCCGGTTATAATAAACCTTAAATCACCTGCCATGGGCTGGTGCCGGGCGATAAGATCAAGGCACTTCTCGTCTATCTGAAGCTCAAGCTCATCAATTGCCTTATCATTATTAATTACTTCCATCCCTTTATTTTTATCACGGTCTTTTAAGGCTTCAATAGAATTAAAAATGGCTTCCTCTGCCAAAGCGCCCATCTTTAATATTTCGTTATTTAAATCCTGCAACTCCTCGTCAAAATGCCTTTCCATTATGCCTCCGTTTTATTTTATCCGAACCTGCCGGTTATATAGGCTTCTGTGCGCTTATCTTTCGGCGCGGTAAAAATCTCGTTTGTCTTTCCAAATTCTATCAATTCTCCCAACAGAAAAAATCCCGTGAAATCAGATACCCTTGCTGCCTGCTGCATATTATGGGTTACTATAACAATAGTATAATCCTTTTTCAACTCTAAAATAAGCTCCTCTATCTTTCCAGTAGAAATCGGATCAAGGCTTGCGCAAGGCTCATCAAATAAAATAACTTCTGTTTCAACGGCGAGACATCGGGCAATACACAACCTTTGTTGTTGTCCGCCGGATAACCCCAGAGCACTCTCCTTAAGCCCGCACTTAACCTCGTCCCAAAGCGCAGCCTTCTTCAAAGTTTGGGCCACTCTTTCCTCAATGAAATCCTTATTCTTTATCCCGTTAACCCTTAAACCATAAGCGATATTATCAAAGATGCTTTTAGGAAAAGGATTGGGTTTTTGGAAAACCATACCTACCCTTCGCCTTATATCCACAGCATCAATACAGGAGGAATTAATGTTTTCTCCATCTATATAAATACGGCCGGTAAGCCGAGTATTTACCACCAGTTCATTCATCCGGTTAAAAAGCCGAATAAAAGTAGATTTGCCGCAACCAGACGGACCGATTAAAGCAGTGACCTGATTCTTGAATATATTTATACTTACTGACTTAAGCGCCTGCGTTGAGCCATAGAAAAAATTAACCTTTTCTGCCCACATTTTTATACTGCTATCCATGGTAACTCCTCTGCCTTTGGCGTAAATATATTGCTATCCCTGAAATAAACAAAACCAGAAAAAGTAATATAAGGCTACATCCGTAGGCAATTGCCTTCTGCTTATCCGGATGTGTCCCTTCAGTCATTAAAGCATATATATGATACGGCAACGCCATTACTTCGCTAAAAATACTCTTTGGATACCCACGCTTATAGAATGCCGCGGCGGTAAATAAAATCGGCGCGGTCTCTCCTGCTACCCTACCGATACTTAAAATAACTCCGGTAAGTATCCCAGGCAAAGCAGTAGGTAAAACTATCCTTTTAATCGTCTCCCATTTGCTTGCGCCCAAAGAAAGCGATGCCTCACGAATTGAATGCGGAACTGCTACCAAGGCCTCCTGTGATGCGGAAATAATTAGGGGAAGCGCCAATATCCCTAATGTAAGACTTCCGGAAAGTATGGAGACTCCAAAATTCAAAAAATTTACAAATACCGCTAAACCAAAAAGACCGAATACAACCGAAGGAACTCCGGCAAGGTTATTAATACTGATACGGATAATATTTACTACTATGCTTTTGGGCGAATATTCGCACAAGTATATGGCGCAGGCAAGCCCTAAAGGAACCGCAAAAACCATCGCGCCTAAAGTCAAATACAAAGTTCCCACTATAACCGGAGCAACCCCACCTTCGGTCATTGCGTTTCTGGGCGACTGGGTTAAAAAATTCCATGAAATAACCTGTATTCCGAGCGTAAAAATAAAATATATTATAATGCCCAGGAAGAAAAGCGTAGTTATAATACAGGTAAAAAG
>CAZAPC010000006.1:9418-23657 GCA_964486875.1 uncultured Planctomycetales bacterium | reverse complement strand
CCTTTGTATACTTTAAATCCTGGAACACCCCCAGCTCCTCAATTTTATATACTACCTGGGAATGCATCATTTTAAGCTGAGTATTCAACGATATTAAACCTTCAACCACTCTGACAAAGACAACAACTCCCTTATATGCGTCAAAACGGCAATCAAAAACAAGCGCCTTTAAAGGATTGCTGATTTCCCCGCTAGGCGCAGGGATAACTTCAATCACCTTTTCCAAGACATCTTCCACTCCTATGCCTTCTTTTGCTGAAGCCAGGATTATCTCTTCTTCCTTAAAACCGAGGACACTGGCAACCTGATGTTTCACCTTTGGCAAATCAATAGCAGTTAAATCCACCTTATTGATTACCGGAATTATATCCAGATTATTCTCTAATGCAAGATAGTAATTAGCGACTGTTTGCGCCTCTATCCCCTGGCCAGCATCTACCAATAGGACAGCGCCCTCGCATGCGGCAAGTGATTTAGATACTTCGTAAGTAAAATCAACATGGCCCGGCGTATCGATTAAATTCAAAATATAATTCCTCCCGTCGCGGCCTTTGTAGATAAGCCTGACCATGGAAGCCTTGATTGTAATCCCTCGCTCGCGCTCTAAATCCATATCATCTAAAAGCTGGTTGCCTTTATGGCGCTTATCCACAGCGCCGGTTAATTCAAGGATACGGTCAGCAAGGGTGGATTTTCCGTGATCAATATGAGCAATAATCGAAAAATTACGTATTAAAGATTTATCCATGAATATGCGATAATACTTTTTCCACTACTTCATCTATCGTAAGCATTGTAGTATCTATATAAACTGCGTCCTCTGCCTGCCTTAAAGGGGCAAACTGGCGACTGGTGTCAATTTTATCCCTATTAGAAAGATCCTGGTGCACTGCGTCTAAAGCAATTTTCTCTCCGAGCCCGTTTAATTCCTTATGCCGGCGGTTAGCCCTTTCTCTTAAATCAGCATCGAGGTAAAACTTTCTCTCTGCATCCGGAAAAACTACCGTGCCTATATCACGCCCATCTAAAACCACATCCCCCTTTTTTCCTAATTCTCTCTGCAGCCGCAGCATAATCTGGCGTACCTCTTTTATCTTTGCTATATCTGAAACTGATTTAGTAATTTCCGGCTTGCGTATAGCAAGGCTAACATCCTCTCCGTCTAAGGTTACGGTTAAAGAACCGTCAGGATTATTAATAAGGTCAATTATACTTTCGGATGCCAAGCTAGCTATTTTCTGTATATCGTTTGCGCCTATGCCTTTTCTTAAGGCCTTAAGCGTAAGCGCCCTATACATTGCGCCTGTATCAAGATAGAGATATTTAAGCCTACCGGCCACTAACTTGGCAACAGTACTTTTACCTGCGCCGGCGGGGCCGTCAATTGCAATAATCATTTCAATGATTCTCTCTTCTTCTTGGATTGAGAAAGGATTTTAATAAGGATTCTTTTATCGTTAGATTTTATTGCGGACTTAATTCTTTTAAGACTATCTTCAAAGCTGCATATCGCATCCAGCAAATTATCCCTGTTAGTCATAAAGATATCATTCCACATGCCAGGATCGGAAGCGGATATCCTGGTCGTATCCTTCAATCCCCCTGCGGCAAACTTTAAAGCATTATTCGGGATACTATTAATAAGCGCATAGGCAACTGCATGAGGAAGATGGCTGGCAAAACCGAGTTTTTTGTCATGTTCCTTTGGACTTAAGGTAACTACCCTGGCCCCGATACGCCTCCACATTTCTTTAACCTTATTAAACGCAACAGTAGACCTGCCCTTTGCCAAAGTTAGAAGACATAGGGAGCCTTTAAAAATACCGGAGGAAGCATTGGCTATCCCTTTCTTCTCCGAACCGGCCAAAGGATGCGAACCGATATAATTTGGGAAAACTTTACTCAATGCAAGAAAGACAGATTCCTTGGTACTTCCAACATCAGTAATAATGCATTCACGGTCAACATATCTTAAAACCTCGTTTTTCAAATGCATTATTGAGCTAACCGGCGTAGACAGAATAACAAGGTCGCTTCCCCTGATAATATCTAACGATAACGACCCCTTATCTATCGCTTTTCTGCTAAGCGCAAGAATAATCGTCCGCTTATGCTTGCTAACTCCTACAACTTCACGGCAGATCCTATTCTTTTTCATTGCTAAAGCGAGTGACCCTCCGATAAAACCCACGCCGATAATAGCAACTTTCCTAAAGAGAAACATTAGATCTCCCTCCCTAATACCTTAGCGATATTTTTCAGGCCTTGCATCAACTCGTTAAAGTTAGAAGGCAAAAGCGATTGAACCCCGTCAGAAAGGGCGTCTTCCGGGGAAGTGTGCACCTCTATTATAAGCCCGTCGGCGCCTACGGCTATTCCCGCCTTAGATAAAGGAGAAACTAATCCCCATTTACCCGCCGCATGAGAAGGATCAACTATAACCGGAAGATGAGAAAGCTGTTTTATGACCGGCACTGCGCTTATATCCAAAGTATTACGGGTTGAATCCTCAAAAGTCCTGATCCCGCGTTCACATAATATAACATTAAAATTACCCCCTGAAAGTATGTACTCCGCGGACATTAATAATTCTTTTATCGTAGAGGAAAGCCCGCGCTTTAAGACTACAGGCTTTTTAGTCATTCCTACTTCTTTCAAAAGATTAAAATTCTGCATATTGCGCGCGCCTATCTGAAGCACATCCACATATCTGGTCATAAGCTCTACGTCCCTGGTATCCATTACTTCACTAACTGTAACTAAGCCTAATTCATCCCCGATATTCTTTAAAATCTTAAGTCCCGCCTCGCCTAAACCTTGAAAGCTATACGGAGAAGTACGCGGCTTAAAAGCCCCGCCGCGTAAAATAGCTGCGCCTGCTTTCTTTATTACAACAGCGATACTGCGCAACGTATCTTCATTTTCTATCGCGCAAGGTCCGGCCATTACCGCAATTTTCTTTCCGCCGATTGAAATACCCTTTCCTAAATTGATAACCGAAGCTTCGTTCTTAAACTCTCGGGAAACAAGTTTATAGGGAGCGAGGACAGGGATAACTTTCTCAACGCCCGGGAATACCTCTAAAGGAGTTACGCGCAGAACATCCTCGGGACCGATAACCCCGATAATGGTACGTTCCGTACCTTTAGATACATGAGGCGTAAGCCCAAGCTTTTTTACTTTATCAACTATATGATTTACCTGCTCTTCGCTGGCTTCAGGCCTTAAAACTATAATCATTTTTTCTCCTTGCCCAGAAAGGCACACCCGCACAACACCTTATAAGCGCGGGGTGTTACCCTTAAGGATCTTCTTTAAAACCCTTACAAACCTTATATTCTCTTTTTTAGTCCCTATAGTAACGCGTATGTAGTTTTTTAACCCATACTGGCGCATATCGCGGACAATTACCCCGTATTTCAGCATCTCTTTAAAGACCGTAAACCCGTCTTTGCCAACATCAATAAGTATGAAATTTGCAACAGAGGAAACATACGCAAGACCCATTTGTGAAATATTTTTATAGAGGTATTCCTTTCCTGATAATATCACCGCGCGGGTTTTAGAGAAAAACTTTTTATCATCCAACGCTGCAGCTGCCGCCTCCAGGGCCAAAAAATTCACGTTAAAAGGCTGCCTTGCTCTCTCCAAATAGGATATAAGTTCAGGGTTACCCAGGCAATAGCCTATTCTTAAGCCAGCAAGCCCGTAAGATTTTGAAAAGGTCTTAAGCACTAAAACATTTTTTCTTTTGATATATCTTAGGCTGACGGGAAAATCATCTACGTCAATAAATGCATCGTATGCTTCATCTAAGACTACCAGCACTTTATCGGGTAACCCCTTTAAAAATTCATCTATCTCATATTTAGTAACATAGGTCCCCGTAGGATTATTGGGATTAGCGATAAAGACTACTTTTGTCTTATCGTTAATCTTCCTTTTTATCGCATCCAAATCATACTTAAAGTATTTTAAAGGCACAGTAACCACGCCTCTTGCGTTTACCGAAGATATAATCTTATACTCAAGAAAAGCGGTATCAGATATTAAGATGTGCTCGCCTTCCTCTACGAATGCCTTTATAATTATATCGATCAATTCGTCTGAGCCGTTTCCCAAGACAATATTGCCCGGCTCGAGGCTAAAAAACCTTGCAAGCCTTCTCTTAAGGTAATACCCGCTTGAATCCGGATAACGGTTTACAGAAAAGAGCTTCTTGCGCACTGCCTCCATTGCCTTAGGCGACGGGCCCAAAGGGTTCTCATTTGAAGCAAGCTTAATAACTTCTTTAAGTTTTAACTGACGTTTAATCTCCTCAATAGGCTTACCTGCCTCATAAGGGATTACTTTTAAAATGTGTTTTCTCGCTAAACTCATAAAATCATTCTCCTACAGGATAAGACCCAAGGACTTTTAAGAATTTACATTTATTATCAAGCTCTAAAAGTGCCTTGCCTATCCGCGGCTCATCTTTATGCCCCTCTAAATCCACAAAGAAATAATAATCCCACGCCTTCTTTTTTGAAGGACGCGATTCAATTTTAGTCAGGTTGATCCTGTTTTTCTTAAAAGGCATAAGCATCTCATGCAAGGCGCCAACTTTATCCTTTATTGAAAAAAGAATCGATGTCCTATCCTCTCCGGTAGCCTTAGCGTCGCTATTGCCGATAACAAAAAAACGGGTAACATTATGCGGAGAGTCTTCGATATCGCGGGCAACAACTTTCAACCCATAAACTTCTGCTGCCAGAAGCGAGGCAATGCAAGAACTGTTTTTTTCTTTAGAGGCTATCTGCGCTGCACGAGTTGTGCTAGAGACCTCAACCTGCTCTGCCTTTGGCAGGTTATCATGAAGCCACATGCGGCATTGGCCAAATACCTGCGGATTGGAATAAACCCTTTTGATTTTCTCTTTAGGACTATTGCTTAAGAGGTTATGCGCAACATCCAGGATTACCTGAGAGCATATTCTTAAGTCGGAATCTACAAGAAGATCCAAGGTATGAGTCACAGCCCCTTCGATTGAATTCTCTATCGGCACAACACCATAATCTGCTTGGCCTTTTTCTACTTCAAGAAAAACATCCGCAATGCTGGCACATGCAAGATACTCAACCTGAGAACCGAATTTCTTTAAAGCCGCCAGGTTACTGAAAGATGCCTGCGGACCTAAATAGGCGATTTTCAGATTTTTCTCCAACTTAAGGCTGCTAGACATGATTTCGCGGTATATTGCCTTAAGCGCATCTTTGCCAATAGGCCCTGAAGACATTCCGGATACTTTCCTTAATATTTCGTTTTCCCGCTCCGGGGCATAGATATCGCTTTTGTTTTTATGCTTTAATTTTGCGATATTTAATATTACCGTACTTCGGCTGTTAAGCAAGCCGACAATATTCTTGTCTATCACATCTATTTTATTGCGTAATGTCTTCAGGTTCATTCTTCCCCTCCGCTTGTTTTTCACCCTCAGGAAATTCCTCAACTAATTCTGCCTTCTGGGCTAAAGAAGAAAAATCTTCCATTTTAGGCAAATCCTGCAAAGACTTAAGGCCAAAGTGCTCCATAAACTGCCTGGTTGTCCCGTAGACATAGGGATTCCCGGGGGCTTTCTTCCTGCCGCAGATACGAATTAAGTTTTTATCCAACAGGTTCTTCATTACCCCGTCAACGTTAACATTCCTGAGTAATTCTATTTCTCCCCTGGTTAAGGGTTGTTTATAAGCAATAATAGCCAAGGTCTCAAGGCTAGGCTTAGAGAGCTTTTCAGTATTACGATCCTTAAAAAGCCTCTTTAAGAAAGGGGCAAAATCAGAGGCAGTAGTCATTTGAAAGCCTCCGGCAATCTCAATAATACGTATCCCGCGCTTATTTTCTTCGTATTCTTTCCTTAGCTCTTCTACTATACCCAAAACCTCCTGCGAGGGAAGATTATCCAGCACTCCCCGTATTTTTTCTAAGGCCAGCGGTTTCTCGCTAGCCAAAAGCAATGCTTCAATTACCCCCTTGCGGTTATCTTCCATTATTTCGCCTTTTTCTGTTTATAGACTAAGTTTAATAATTCCTCGGTTGTCTTTACCCCCTCAGAAACATCTAACGCTCTTTTTATCATATTCAAAGCTTCGTGCTTCTTATATTCAAGCTGAACAAGTACGGCGAGCGCCTCTTCGGCTATATCTTTTGTTTTACCTGAATCATCTTTTTGTCCGAAACGGTCCTGAATTAATCCGAATTTCCCGATTTTGTGCTGTAACTTTGCAATAATCTCGCGCGCCCTCTGCTCTCCGATACCGGGAAGGCTTTTTAGATAACTTAAATCAGCCTCATCTATTGCGCGGGCAATCTCGGATATCGGTTTATTCAATGCCCTTAAAGCGGCTCTCGGGCCTATCCCGGAAACAGTAATAAAAACCTCAAAAAAATCTTTTTCTACGTCATTTAAAAATCCTACCAAAACCGGTATGCTTTTATTGGGCTCGGCCTGAAGATAATGAAAAGTTTTAAGGCTTACCCTTCCGTCGCTGCTAACGGCCTCCCCGATTCTTTGCATAACCGCAGCAGGAATTAATACCTGATAAAATATTCCCGCTACGTCTACGGTTAAATAATTATCGCCCTTCTCGATTATCTTTCCGGATATCCCTGAGATCATCTTCTGTACCTTGCCATATAACTATGCGCTATAGCTAGAGCCAAAGCATCGGTTACGTCAGTATACCGGGGAAGTTTATCAAACCCTAAAATCCCTGCAACCATCCTTTGTACCTGAAGTTTTGAGGCCAGCCCCTTGCCGACAACAGCCTTTTTAACTCTTGTTGCCGCGTACTCAATAAGAGGCGTATTGCTTAAGGCCGCTGCTAAACATATTACGCCGCGCGCCTGACCTAGGACATACGCCGTAGTAGGATGGCGATAATGAGCGTAAATCTTCTCTAATACCAGACAATCAGGCTTAGTATCAGAGATAAGCTTAGCTACCGAATTAAATATCTTCCCTAGCCGCTTGCTAATATTATCCTCAGACTTTGTAGTAATTATCCCCGCCTCAATCAAGGAAAACTTGTTTGTTTCCGCTATAATCACCCCGTAACCGGTAGTAGTTAAGGCAGGGTCAATCCCTAGTATCTTCATCTAGCTTTCCGCGGCTATACTATCCATTATTTCATCCGGAATATCGAAGTTAGCATAAACCTGTTGCACATCGTCATGCTCTTCAAGAGAATCAATCAGGCCTAAAAGCTGTTTGGCATCATTTCCGGTTAACTTAATAGCTGATGATGGAACCATGGTTATTTCCGCATCCTGCGGTTTTATCCCCTTGGCCTCAATAGCCTGTTTTACTTTTTCAAAGTTCTGCGGAGTGCAAAAAATTTCGTAATTCTTATCGTCAGATTTCATATCTTCTGCCCCGGCATCTAAAACTATATTCATAAGCTCATCTTCTTTTGCCTGTAGCTTATCGATAAGAAAGTAACCTTTCATCGTAAACATCCAGCTAACAGCGCCCGAGCCGGCAAAATTACCGCCCTTCTTAGACATAATATTGCGTATTTCCGCGCTCGTGCGGTTTTTATTGTCAGTCAATACCTCAATCATCATAGCTACGCCGCCTGGCCCGTACGCTTCGTACATAGCTGTCTCATAAACTACGCCTGGCAGTTCTCCGGTGCCGCGCTTAATTGCCATTTTAACGTTATCAGAAGGCATATTCGCTTCCTTGGCTTTTTGCATTATTGCGCGGAGCCGAGGGTTAGTATCCGGATTACCGCCTCCTTCTCTGGCAACAACCGTAAGCTCTTTAATGATCTTGGTATAAGCTGCCCCCTTCTTGGCGTCTGCCACCATTTTCTTGCCTTTATTTGTTTTCCATTTTGAATGACCTGACATGATAACCTCCGTTAGTTAGTTTTTATAAGGACAGGTAGAATAAGCCGGGTTCTGTTTCGATTGCGGATTAAACGCATCTAAAGTGGCCATTCCTCTATGGCCCGTTGCTATTTTAAACAGCGGGCTCTAGCAGCTTAAGACCCGAGATTGATAACGCGCCGGAAAAGCACGCATCCGCCATAACGCCGGATTCATCTCCTATTCGCCTTGCTCCGCGCAGAGATTGCCCCGTTTCACCTTTAATCGTCTCTGTTGCTCTTATCCTACCGTCTTAAATTCTTAAAACGGTGACAGGCATTACCCTGTTACGCTTTCCTATGGAGCCCGGACTTTCCTCCCCTGAATAACTCAGGGGCAGCCACACCCTACCTGCCCTTTTAACCTTTTTCTTATCGCATCTGTAGCTAATTTATCCGCCCCCTTATTCATTTCCCGGGGTATATTTTCTATAGAAACCTTTTTAAAAGCCTTAAGCAGATGCTCCGATTGATTATAAAGCCCTGCAATATTTTCATTTTTGACTTTGTAAACTTTATTTAATTGCCTGGCTAGAAGCTGGCTGTCTGTTTTAACTTTAAGTATATCGGCCTTTAAGATTAACGCTTCCTGCAAGGCATAGATTAAAGCCGTATATTCGGCGACGTTATTAGTAGCGTGCCCGATAAAACTGGATATATTCTTAATAATTTCTCCCGAGCGGTAAATAACCACGCCTATCCCGCTTGGGCCCGGATTTCCCTTAGAAGCCCCGTCAATATAAATCTCAAGTTCTTGCATAAAAACAGACCGTTAAGAAAATTAATCTACCTCGTTAATATAAAGCATTCTGTTGCAAGTTTCACAGGTAATAATCCGTTCATACATCTTAATAAGGTTAATTACCTGCGGTGGCACAAACATGTTACATCCTCCGCAGGAATTACCATTCACCATAACTATTGCCAGCCCGTCGCGGCTTGCAAGTATGCGCTCATATTGAGAAAGTATCTTAGGATCAATATCAACCGACTGTTTTCTTTGCGCGTCCAACTGGCTTAAGCGGCCATCTATCTCTTTAACCTTTTCCTCTATTTTGCTTTTTTCCGAGAGAAAGACCTTCTCCTCTTCTTTTATCTTTACTTTCTCTTCTTCAACCAAGGCCTTAATCTTGTCCGATTCTTCCATAAGCTGAAGTATCTTATCTTCAATAACAGAGGCATCGGCTTTAGAATCCTGTATCTGCTGAAGCATAGTCTGGTATTCCTTGTTTGTTTTAAGGGAATAAAGCTGGCCCTGCAGCTTTACGGCTGATTCTTCCTTTGTAGCCAGCTCCAGCTCCTTATCTTTCTTTTGTTTTTGAAGATCTAACGAATTCTTCTCCAATTCCGCCATATGCGCTTTCTTGCTTTCAAAAGATTCTTCCAGCGCCTTGGTTTCCGCGGGCTTTAAAGATTTTTCATAACGCAACTTGTATATCTCAGAATCAATCTCCTGGAGTTTGATTAAGCTTGCAAGTTGCGCCTTAAGGCTGCTACCGCTCAAAATAAAACCCCCTCTCATTTTATGGGCATTAGAGGACTCGGACCTCTGGCCTCTACAATGTGAATGTAGCGCTCTAACCAACTGAGCTAAATGCCCTTATATCATATGGGCCCAGAAGGATTCGAACCTCCGGCCAAGTGATTATGAGTCACCTGCTCTACCGCTGAGCTATGGGCCCTAAAGGTAGAAAATTATTTTACTATTCTTTAGCGTTTTTAGCAAGATAAAAGTTAAGGATTTTTAGGGGAGAAGGTTATTTCTGGCTTTTAAGTATGCTTAAGAATATTTCGGTAATCCTGGGGTCAAATTGCGTACCGGCTCCGGATTTAATGATCTTTACCGCCTTTTCCTTGGAATATGCTTTACGGTAAGGCCTGTCACTGGTTAAAGCCTGATAGACGTCGGCAATAGCAATTATCCTAGCGCCGATAGGTATTTCTTCGCCCTTAACTCCACTGGGATAACCCTTTCCATCCCATCTCTCATGGTGATAGAATATTATCGGTATAAGCCCGTGCAAGAAATGTATTGGCCTTAATATATCCGCCCCGATCTGAGGATGTTTTTTGATCTCCTCAAACTCCTGTTTTGTAAGTTTTGATTTTTTATGTAGTACTTTCTCGCTAATGCCTATTTTGCCTAAATCATGGAGTATAGATGCCTGCCTGATTAATTCCACTTCCTCTCTGGGAAGGCCTATTTTATTAGCAATTAATGTGGCATAATGGCCGGTAATTTCCACGTGCTCCCCGGTATAATGATCCTTTAACTCAATAGTTTTGGCAAAAGCAAGGATAGCTTCGGTCAGGCTCTGATTAGCCCTCTTATTAAGCTTATCGATCTTATTCTTTAGAATCTTTACGTTAGGGTTTTTATCCTTTCCGTTAGAAACAGCATCATTATCCTTCTTGATATCGGATAAAATATAAACCCGGTTTCCTCCGGATTCTTTTGCCTTATTCAAAATCTGGTCCGCTGTATTAACTAAATCCATTCCGCATGTTGCGTTGTCATCGGGATAAGACGCAACACCCATACTTATCTTAAGTTTTACATAGTGTTTTTTATTGCCGAAGCTGTATAGATTTAATCCTTCCAGGATCCTCTGAGAAAGCAGCAATGCCTGCGCTCTGTCTATACCCGGAGATATAATCAGGAATTCTTCTCCGCCGAAGCGTATTACAACATCATACCTTCTAACCATCTTTTTTAACTGCTTGGCTAACTGTTTTAAAACAAGATCTCCGAATTGATGGCCGTAGACATCGTTTATTGATTTAAAATAATCTATATCCAGCATTATAATCGTTAAATGATGCGCATACCTCCTGGCGCGTTGAAATTCCGCGTCAATAACTTCCCCTAGATAACGGTGGTTATAAAGCCCGGTGTGGGAATCAGTCAAAGACAGTTTCTTTAGCTTCCTGTTGGAAACTGACAGCCCTTCTGCCAACAGAGATACCTTATGCTGGGATTCCTTATGCTCGGATATTTCTTTCATCAACTCTTCAGTTCGCTCTTTAACAACATCCTCGAGATGGTTCCTGTATCTTGACAATTCTTCTTCAATCCTTTTACGTTCGGATATATCTACGTTTACTTCAGCAACAAACCATTTCCCGTCCTCTGCCTGATATGGCATAGTTATAACCTGTATCGGCCTATTCCCTTCAGCCATAAGTATCTCTTCGGTAACAGTAATCTTTTTGGTTTCAAGCGCTTTCTTAACTCCGCAGTTTTCACACATAGAGCTTTTTCCCATAAAATACTCATAACATTTTTTACCCTTGTAATCGCCGTAAATCTTTGCCCATTCTTCATCTACGAACAAAACGTTAAAATCTGAATCAATTATATCTAACCCTGTCTTAGTAGCCCCAAGTATAAATTCAATCCGATTTTTAAGACGGGCCCCTTCTTCCTCTGCCGTTTTACGCAAAGTTAATTCCTTTTCAAGCTCGCTGGTACGCTCTGTAATAAGTTCTTTTAATTGGCTCTGATATTTATTCAAATCTTCATTTACCCTGCTTAACTCCGCAGTCCTTACTTTTACCCTTATTTCAAGCTCTGACCTTGCTTCCCGCAGCTTTTCTTCGTATTTCTTGCGCTCGGTAATATCACGCGCTATCCCGGTTGTCCCGATAACTTCACCTTTATCGTTATAGATAGGAGTCTTAATTGTCTCTAGCCATTGTATCTTGCCCTCTTTATCCGCTAATGGCTCTTCTACACGTTTACGCATCATTGATTTCATGACTTCTTTATCGTCATTCCTATATTTCTCTGCCAAGTCATGCGGCCAGATATCCAGGTCTGTTTTACCAACAAGTTCTTTTGGTTCAAACCCGCAGGCTCTGCCAAAAGCTTCATTAACACAAACAAACTTACTATCTTTATCTTTTAACCAGGCCATATCCGGTATGTTGTTTAATATTGCTTTCTGTTGCAGTTCGATCTTGCGAAGCAGCTCATCGGCAATTTTGTAGCGGGACTCTGACTTCTCTAGCTCAGTAAGACGAATTTGTAGGAATTTAATCTCGTCGCTTAAATGCTCATCTGATTTATGACGCAGATCCTGTCTGTCTTCCATAAGAAAATACTAATACTCCCTTTGGTGCGCCAAGGTCATATCCAGAAAAGTGCGTAACCTTCTCGAACGGGTGGGGTGGCGCAATTTCTTTAATGCCTTTGCCTCAATCTGGCGTACCCTCTCCCGGGTAACTTTAAAAACATTCCCTACCTCTTCTAAGGTACGCGCAGCCCCGTCGGTAATCCCAAACCTAAGGACCAGGATTTTCCTCTCTCTATCAGTCAAGGTATCCAAAGCCGAATTCATCTCATCCTTAAGCATAGAGCGGACAGTGGCATTAGCGGGAGAAACCGCCTTTTTATCTTGAATAAAATCTCCGAAATGAGTATCTCCTTCATCGCCAATAGGCATCTGCAAAGATATCGGCTCCTGGGCTATCTTTAATATTGACTTCACTTTTTCCTGAGGCAACCGCATCTTATAAGCTATCTCCTCAGGCGTAGGCTCACGGCCGTTCTCCTGGACAAAAATACGGGAGTAGCGGATTATCTTGTTTATCGTTTCAGTCATATGAACCGGTATTCTGATCGTGCGCGCCTGGTCGGCGATAGAACGGGTAATTGCCTGCCTTATCCACCAGGTGGCGTATGTAGAAAACTTGTATCCCCTCCTATATTCAAACTTTTCAACAGCACGCATAAGGCCGATATTCCCCTCCTGAATTAAATCCAGAAAAGAAAGCCCTCTGTTAGTATATTTCTTAGCTATGCTAACCACAAGCCTAAGGTTCGCCTCAACTAGTTTCTTTTTGGCGCGATTAAACTTAATATGCGCGGATTTTATTAACTTCCTCTGCTCTCTTATTTTCTTAAATGGCCCGGCAATCTCCTTTAATATGGCCTGCCTTCTTGAATAGCTGCGCCTTCCCTGTCTGGATAGCTGATCTAACTCCCTTACCAACTTTGTCAACTTACGGACAGAACCTTCAATTACCGAAGTTACGAGATTAAGGTCTAAAAGAGAATCGATAATCGACAATTCTCCCCTCATGCGCTTAACGCGTTTAAGTATCCTCTTAATCTTTCCTAATTCGCCCCCTTTTTTGACCTTAATGTCCTCCTTAACAAGCTCCTCCAAGTTTATCTTACCCTCAACTATGTCATTGGCTACGGAAATTGTATGATTACGTACAAACTTTGTACTTAAGGATGCACGCTTAAATTTTTCTTCCGCATCTTCTATCCTTTTAGCCAGCTCTATTTCATGCTCACGGGTAAGAAGAGAGATTGACCCCATCTGCTTTAAATACATCTTAACCGGATCATCCAAAGGGATAAAACGCTCCTCGCTCTTTAACTGCTCTGCCATTAAATCCTCTTTTATCGCTATCGAACTTTTTTCAACCGGCCGGTCTTCCTGCCGCTCTACCACCTGAATGTCTTCATTACCCAAAATCTCAAACAGCCGGTCGATATCATCCGAGGAAGAAATATCTTCAGGCAATAAATCATTTACCTCATCGTAAGTAAGATAACCCTTCTGCCTCCCTAGCGCGACTATCTTCTCCAAATCCTTAGAACCCTGTAATTTTTTCTTCATATTCTCTTTCACCTCTTCTTTATTAATGAATGGAATTCTTCAATAAGACTGTTAAGCTTCTGCTCATCGCCTGAGTGCTGCGCAACTTTTATCTCTTCGTGAAGCCTCTCCCTCTTAAGCTTTACGCCTTCCTCTTTGATTCTTTTAAGGCAATCATCTGCCATCCTCTCCTTATGCTCTAAAGTCAAGCCTTCGGGAAGAAACTCCGAACGGCAGATTAAAGAAGAGATATCATCCTCGAGATGATTCATCAAGATCTGGGGCCTGACCTCCCGGCCTTCCTCGACAAGGTCAAACATTACCGAAACAATGCGACAGATACGCTCGTCTTTAAAATCCTGCGGGCTTAAATTATCCTTCATCCGGTTAATCAAGCTATTCTCCTCGAGCATAAGCGACATAAGCAACTTCTCTGTCGGGCTTGTATTAAACGCGCCTTTCTGATCAGAAACCACCTGTCTCTCCTTAGCAGAAAGCTTCGGCTGTTTTGCCCTTTTTGACTCCAATATAAGCGACTCCTCCTTGACCCCCAGCTTAAGGCTAAGCTTGCGTAAATACTCATCCTTCATTATGGCATTCTTCAGCTTATTAATAGTTTCCAGCATAAGGCCGCAAACCTTGGCTTTATTGGCTATTTCCTTAACGTCAAAGCGCGAAGTCAAAACTTTAAGCTTATAATCAAAGATATCGCTGGCATTC
>CAZAPC010000006.1:0-9408 GCA_964486875.1 uncultured Planctomycetales bacterium | reverse complement strand
TTCCTTACCTCTTTGCGAAATTCTTCTATGCCGGATTTACGCACGAATGTGTCGGGATCAAAACCTTTCGGTAAAGATACAACCCTTGCGTTTACCTCTTCCTCGATAAATATATCTAGGCTCCGCAAGGTTGCGAGCTCTCCTGCGCTATCAGAATCATAAACCATAACAACATTATTAGTATACCTTTTAAGTAGCCTTACCTGTTCTGAAGTCAAGGCTGTCCCTTGCGAAGCAACGATATTCTTTAAGCCATTTTGGAACGGAAGGGTAAAATCCATATAGCCTTCTACCACAACGACAAAATCATCCTCCCTGATCGCTTCCTTAGCAAGATTAAGCCCGTAGAGATTACGGCCTTTAGTATAAACCGCTGTCTCGGGAGAATTGACATATTTAGGGAGGCTATCATCGAGCACGCGGCAACCAAACCCCAAGACCCTATCCTTTACGTCAAGGATAGGAAAAACTATCCGGTTTCTAAAACGGTCGTAATACCCTCCGCCCGGCTTGCTTATGATAAGGCCTGCCTTTTCTATAACTGACAGGCTTAATCCCTTGGACCGCAGATGGCTGATAAGGCTATCCCATTTATCCGGCGCAAAACCTATCCTTAAATCCTTAATTACCTCGAGAGTAATTCCGCGCTTAAGCAAATAATCCCTGGCCCTAGATGCATCATTGGCATTAAGGCTTAAACTGTAGAATTGAGCAGCCAATTCATTAATCTTATAAAGCTGCGTAATTACCCCCTGCGCCTTATCGTCCAGATTATTCTTCTGCGGCAAAATTACTCCTGCCTTACGCGCCAATACCTCTACTGCTTCGGGGAATTCCATATGTTCATAACGCATCAGGAATTTAAAGGCATTTCCTGATTCACCGCAGCCAAAACAGTTATAGATCTGCCGGTCTGCAGAAACTATAAAAGACGGTGTTTTCTCGTGGTGAAACGGACAACATGCCTTAAAATTTCTTCCTGTGCGCTTTAAAGGAAGATAGCTTGATATAAGCTCTACGATGTCAATGCGGGATAGAATATCATCTAAAATGTTTTCCGGAATAAGTCCTGGCATTATATCCTTCTTACCCTGTTAAACCCCGAGCAACCGACAACCTCAAGCCTCTCCTTTTTCTCAATCCTGTCTAGGAGAAGATTAAGCCCCAATGAATCACTCGAGATATGACCGGCAATAATAACGTTTAAATTAGCATCCTTGGCCTTTTTAAGATGCTCTTCGCTTAAATGCATGGAAACAAGTGTTCTCACTCCGGCCTTATAAAGTTTATCCAATGCCTCTTTCGGCCCTTCAGTCCCTCCGGTCATCTCAAAAAGTATCTTTCCGGCAGACCTGTTTGGCGACCCTAAAATTGCGCGCGGGCCGCAGCCTATTGCAGTAGCCGCATACTTATATTCGGGTATATCCGATAAGATGCTCACAATATCCTTAACTTTTTTCGGTTTCTTAAGCTTCATGAGATTCTTTAAAAAAACATAGACATGGTTATCAGCCGGCGTATGCATGCACATAAAAGGCATATTAATAAGCCTTGCCGCGTCAACTACACGCATATGGTTCTGGGAGAGTATTCTTCTGGAAACTTCCTCCATTCTTTTCTCAAGAAGTTTTTGCGCTACTTCCGGAGAAACCCCGGACTCTTCCAAAAGATCAATCTGCAGCTTCATTACCTCGTGCAAAGAGGCATAAGCCCTTCCTTCCGGATGATGGGATATAGCAAGGTCTAGGCCGCTTTCAGTGCGGATCTTATCCGCCAGGAGAAGCTCTCCGACCTCCATATCTATCCCTACCAAAATCTTTTTTACTTCTAAATCCAAATTCCCGTAAAGCACGGCACTATCAGCGTAAGACTTTATTCTCTTATTTTTTCGAGGATCGCGCTGTGAACCGAATTTAACTACATACCCATAGAAATCCCTAAGTTTCATTTAGAGCCCATCCATTCTTTTACTTCAATAACAGCGCTATTCTGTTTCTCTGATGATGCAAATTTTGATGATATATTACCCCAAACCCAGGTATAAGTATTTACCGCGGTAGAAAGAATGCGGGGGCCAAAATATGAACTTCTGGCGCTATTCTTAAGATAGGGGACGCTTGAAATCACTAATGAAAAAAGCACGAGGCTTACCAGCAATATTGACCTAAAGCCTCCTAGAACCAAGCCGCCCCATTTATTAAGGGTCGATACTGCCTCTATCTTGATGAGGTTATTTACGGCATTACGCAAAAGCACAAAAAACAGGTTTCCTAAAACTGCTAACACCACAAAAACTAAGAAATCTAAAAACTCTAAAGGAACCTTCTCTTCTACCGGAAGCTTTCCCCTTATAAAATCCGCCACTGCCATATAATAATGCATGGCAAGATAAATAGCGCATATAATGCCCAATAGCTTAAACAGCTCTGTAGTAAACCCTCCCTTGATAGATATGTAGATTACTCTAAAGATAAGAAGTAAGATAACAATATCCAGCCAGTTAAACTGCTTTAAGATATTAAATACCATAGGGTTAGCCTTTCTTTGTATGTTGGGGGATTAAACTCAGTAAAGTATAACATAAAGGTAAGGGGATTGTCAAGGAAAGGGCTTTCTTTTTTAACTAAGGCTATTTGCTAAATCCGCGAAATCTTCCAAAGAGAGCTCTTCCGGACGGGCGTTGAGGGATTTTTTATGGTTTACGAGGAAACTCTCTATCTTTTCCCAGGACGCCTTTCCCTTAAGGCTGTTTTTTAAGGTTTTTCTCCTCTGATTAAAGGCAGAGCGGATTATCCAAAATAAAAGCTCTTCACTGTCTACGTTTACCGGAGGTTTATCGCGAAAACTAAGATACAATAAGCTTGAGTCGACCTTTGGAACAGGATAGAAACAACCCCTACTTATCTGAAGGATAATTTTAGGAATAGCGAAATACTGCACAAAAACACTGAAAGACCCATACTCCTTTGACCCGGGAGATGCTACTACCCTGCGGGCAAACTCCCTTTGCACGGTAATAAAGGATTCCTTTATCCGTAATTTATTTTTTATAAGATACTCAATAATCGGACTGGAAATATAATAAGGAATATTGCCAAATACCTTGATTTTATCTTTACCAAAAACATAATCGTTCAAGTTAAGCCTTAAGATATCCCGGTTTATTATAACGGCATTATCATAATCTTTTAGCCGGCTTGACAAAATAGGCAGTAGGGATTTATCCAGCTCAAGCGCGTAAAACTTGCGCACAGAAGGAGCGATTAGAGAAGAGATCTCTCCCCTGCCTGCGCCTATTTCAAGCACTGTGTCAGATGGCTCAAGCCTTAAAGACGAGATTATCTTACCGGCGATATTCCGGTCAATGAGGAAATTCTGTCCTAAGTTTTTTTTCGGCTTGATACGCATTTTAAGGCAAGTTCGATTGCGGAAATGAGCGACCCCGGAGCAACAATTCCGTTATTCCCGGCAATATCAAATGCAGTCCCATGCAACGGAGAGGTCCGTATAAAATCAAGCCCTAAGGTGATATTTACCCCACTATCTGCCCCCGTGACTTTAAGCGGAATTAAGGCCTGGTCATGATACATTGCAATAACAGCGTCGTATTCTCTGTTAAACGCCATCTGGATAGCCGTATCAGCGGGAAATGGCCCGTCGCAAACACCGTTAATCTTTTTCTTTATCCTGGCAAGCGCGGGCTTAATTATCTTTTCCTCTTCGCATCCAAGCAATCCGTTATCAGAGCCGTGAGGGTTTAGAGCGCAAATAGCAATCCTAGGATAGGGGATTCTGAAAATTTCTTTTAGCGATTGGTGAGTAACAAGTGCCGCACGGCATATTGACTCTATGCTTAAGGAATCCGGAACATCCTTTAGGCTCAAATGCCTTGTCGCCAAAGTAAACCTTAAATATTTATTAAGCAGCATCATCTCTGCCGAAGCGGATTTTGTTTTCTTTATAAAATACTCGGTATGCCCGCTAATTTTAAATCCGGCGCGATTAACGGCGTCTTTTGATATGGGGCATGTAATCAAACACTCGATTTCTTTATTTTTTAATAACTCCAACGATTTATCCAGGTATTCTATGGAGGCCCTTCCATACTCTGCTTTTATTTTACCGAACCTGAACCTATTTATAGCTACATTGTTCAGGTCAATTATTCTTACCTTGCCTTTTAAAAGCCCTGTGAAACCCGGAACCTTACTTAATACTCCACAATCGCCGATAACAACAAAATCAGCCTTGCCAGCCAGCCTGTTTATCGCCTTAACAGTTACGGCCGGGCCGATCCCCGAGGGGTCTCCGATGGTAATGCCTGCTTTAATCCTGCATAATCTTGACATAAGAATTATTTTTTAGCTCTTCCAGCCATTTTGCAAGCCCTTCCTGCATCTTCTTCTCAAAAAGCAACGCATGAATGCTCCTCTGGGCTTGTATAAGGGTTAATTCTTCGGGGGGCTTTATACTGGTAAGCCTGAATACATAATATTTACCTTCGATTTTCAGGGGAGCAGAAACTTCGTTTATACCTAAATCTTTTATCGTCTCTAAAATTTCTTTCCTTACTCCGTCTCCGCTATTTATAGTAATATTATTTACTACCAACGGGTACCTGGAAGCCAGATCAGGGATTTTCTTGCCGGCCTTAAGCTCATACGCTACGGTATTCGCTAAATCAAAATTCTCCAGCGAAATTGCCTCGAGCGTCCGGCCTTCTCCAGTATTGAAATCTTTTCTATGCCTTTCGTAGAATTCAGTAACTTCATCCGGCTTAACGATAATCTTACTACGCACCTTCTGGTCTATAATACTAAACATCATAAACTGTTCCCTCAGTTTTTTCTCTATATCGCCCTGGGTTAAGCCTTGCTTCATAAGTTCCGCCTGAAAGAGCGTGTCAGACGGGTATTCTTTCTTAACTTCATTGATCCTTGACCTTATCCTTCCTTCATCGACAAGAATATTATTCTTTTTAGCTTCCTGCATAATAAGGCGGTCTTCGATGAGCCGAGACAAAAGCGCAACCTTCATCCCCTGAATCTTTTCTTCCAACTCTTTTCCTTTATACTCCTGAGCAAGCTGCAACCGCATAAAATTCAAAAAGTCAGCAAGGTCCTTTTGCGTAATCGCATCCTGGTTGACTATGGCCACAATCTTATCCTGTGCATAGGCAAGATTCGGCTGACCTAGCGTCAGGTAGGTATACAACATGTAAAACGTAATAAACATCCCGGAGATAAACGGAAACCTTAAATTAATCCTCTTTTTCATTAAAGACTCCTGCTTTTTTAAAACTAAAAATAGCTTCTCTTAACAGACGGCAATAAAGATCAAAACCTACAGCAGAGATAAACCCGTGTTGCTGCGGACCTAAGAGGTTTCCCGCCCCCCGTATCTCTAAGTCTTCCATGGCAATATTAAACCCCGCGCCTAACTGTGAATACTCTGAAATTGCATCAAGCCTTCTTCTGGCGTCTTTATCTAACACTAGATTCTTAGGAACCATAAAGTAAGCATACGCCTTCCGGTTAAACCTGCCTACCCGGCCGCGTAACTGATGCATATCAGAGAGCCCAAAGGTATGTGCCTTATTTACAATAATCGTATTGGCATTTGGTATATCAATTCCTGACTCGATAATCATGGTAGAAATAAGACAGTCGATCTTACCTTTTAAGAAATCCGACATTACGCTCTCCAGCTCATGCGGACGCATCTGGCCATGCCCTATACCAAACCTTATCTTTTCAGGTAAGGCCTTCTTAAGCCTTTCCCCTACATCCTCGATGTCTTCAATACGGTTATGCAAAAAAAACACCTGCCCGCCCCTGGCAATCTCCCTTAAAATCGCCTGACGGATTAAATCTTCATCATATTCTACCACAACGGTTCTTATAGGCAACCTATTTTGGGGAGGGGTGTTAATTACAGACAGTTCACGCGCAGACATAAGGCTCATATAAAGAGTCCGCGGGATGGGAGTCGCTGTAAGGGTAATTACATTTGTGCTTGCCTTAAGCTTCTTGAGTTTCTCTTTGGCTTTTACCCCAAACCTCTGCTCCTCGTCTATAATTACCAGGCCTAAATCTTTAAATTCCACGTCATCAGAAAGGAGCCGGTGCGTACCGATAACAATATCGACGCTCCCCTCTTTTAACCCCCTTACAGCATCCTTCTGTTGTGAAAGCGTCCTGAAACGGCAGAGAAGTTTTATATTAAAAGGAAGCTCATTTAATCTTTTAGAGAAGTTCTCGTAATGCTGTTCTGCTAAAATTGTCGTCGGTACAAGATATGCTACCTGTTTTCCCCCCATTACCGTCTTGAATGCGGCGCGCATCGCCACTTCCGTTTTGCCGTACCCCACATCTCCGCATAAAAGCCTGTCCATTAGCTTTCCCGACTCCATCTCTTTTTTAACCTCCCCAGCAGCCTTCAGCTGGTCCGGAGTTTCCGTAAAACAAAAACTATCTTCAAACTTCTTCTGCCAGTCCGTATCTTTAGGGTATTTAAATCCTTTTAAAGAAAGACGCATAGCCTGAAGGCTCAAAAGTTCCCAGGCTAACTTTTGTATCCCTTTTCGCGTCTTTGCTTTAATCCTTTCCCACTCTTTGCTGCCTAGCCGGTGAAGCTTAGGCCTACGGATATTTAAGCCAAGATACTTTTGAACCAGATGCATTGAGGCAATCGGGACATAAAGCTTTTCCTGACGGTCATATTCGATAACTAAATGGTCTGCGGGTTTATCCTGAACCCTAATTTTCTTTATCCCGAGGAACTTACCGATTCCGTGCTGATTATGAACGACATAATCCCCGATATTTAAGTCGACAAAACTTGAAAGCGGGAAATCTTCGGTAATCGGGTTAGATTTAAAATAAGCATGGCTTTTATGTACGAGGATAATAACTATTTTATGCTGCCAGACAAGCTCCCCTGTGTTTGGGTTAAATGTCTTTATAGACGCTACCGAATCCCCCTCTAACTCTAACCGTATAGGAAGTTCAAAAGAAACCGGGAAGATATCGACTATCCCTCCGCGGCGGGAGAAATCACCTTCTTCCGATACTGCATCCTGCCTCTTATACCCAAAACCGACTAAGTCAAGAAGCAACCGCTCGATATCGGTATTTAAACCAACATATAGCTTCAGCGATTTAAACATAATAATATACAGAAATAGGTATAGGCAAAAGTGATAAAGGCATGGCGAAGATTAGGCCTTTATTTCTTAGAACCCCTTTTACCTAAAACCAGAACAAGCGGAGAGGCAATAAAAACAGTAGAATATATGCCGGAGATAAAGCCCACTAAAAGCGTAAAAGCAAAATTACTCAAGACTTCCCCTCCGTATATAAATATGGATATTACTACCAACAAGGTTATGCCGGTAGTAAGTATGGTCCTGGCAAGCGTCTGGTTTACGCTTAAATTAATAAGTTCATACAGACTAAACTTATTTTTTAAACGCATATTCTCCCGGACGCGGTCGTATATAACTATGGTATCATTAATAGAGTAACCCGCTATCGTAAGAAAAGCTGTAATGCTTAAAAGGTCAATTGGCCTTCCGGTTATAATCAAAAAAACAAACGCTATCAGCACATCGTGTATAAGCGCAACTACGCCTGCAAAGGCAAAATTAAAATGCTTGAACCTGAATGCCACATAAACCAGTATAATAACCAGCGCCCAGGACAAAGCCCAAATTGCCTTATTCTTTAAGTGCACTCCGGCAACCGGCCCGACGCGCTCAATTCTCAATACCTCTATTGCGTTGCCCGGTAAAGCTTTTTTCAGATTCTCAAGAAGTTCATCAGCTTTATCTTCGCTAGTACGGATTAAGAGAACCTTAGGGTTGTCTTTGAACTGTTGTATAATAGCACTACCTAAGCCAACTTCATTAAGCGCCCGGCGCACCCGGTCAACATCAGGGGATTCCTTAAAACTATACTCTTGCACCTGCCCCCCGGCAAAATCAATTCCATAGATCTCCTTCCCTTTCTTAAAATAAAAAACTAAACCCGTAATAATAACAGCTAGAGAAATGAAGTAGAATAGCCTGCGCTTACTGATAAAATCAAATTTTGTTTCTCCGATTAATTTAAGCATCGGCAGAGAGTTCTTAATAATCCCAAGGCCAAGAAAAACCTCAAGCATAGTACGTGTTACTACTATAGCAGTAAACATGCTTGCGATTATACCTATAGTTAAAGTTACCCCGAAACCTTTAATCGCGCCTATGCCTATTGTTATAAGGATGCCGGCTGCAAAAAGGGTGGTTATATTTGAGTCTAATATAGCGGTAAATGCCCGGGAATATCCGTTAGATATGGCGCTGCGTAAACTCTTGCCTAAGGATAGTTCTTCGCGTATACGCTCATTAATCAGGACATTAGCATCAACAGCCATACCTAATGATAAAATCACGCCTGCAATACCGGGTAAAGTTAATGTTGCAACCGATGCCCCGAATAAATGAGGAAGCATCCCTAAACAGCCAAGGATCATAAGCAGGTTAAGTACAAGCGCAATATCGGCAACAACTCCACAAAGCAGGTAGAAAACCGCCATAAAAATAAGGACCAGAGCTATTCCGACAAGCGTAGCGTTAATGCCTTTGGTAATCGAATCTTTACCGAGCAGAGGGCCAACAGTCCTCTCTTCCTCCACAATAATCGCTGCCGGAAGCTTACCGTGTTTAAGTATCTTGGCCAGGTCCTGCGCCTGCTCAATAGTAAATTGTCCGGTAATAACCGCTTCGCCCGAAGGGATCGCTTCCCTGATATTCGGCGCAGACTGCACTTTGCCATCAAGGACAATTGCCAGCCTTCTACCGATATTTTCAGCTGTAACTTGAGCGAATTTCTTCGCACCTTCGCTATTAAAGCGCAAAGAGACGACTTGGCCGGCAAAATCCGCCTGGCTAAAACTTACCATGGCATCGCTTAACGCATCCCCGGTTAAAACCGCTTCTTTTTCCAAAAGCAGCGGGGCAGAATCATCCTTGCTGTATTTTAACTCGTACCCTTCAGGCACGTTTCCGCTTATGGCAGCCCTTAACTTTTCAATATCAGAAGATACTAATTTAAACTCCAGTAAACCAGTCTGACCAAGCTTACTTAAGGCACGCTCCCTATCGGTTACCCCGGGGAGCTGAACAAGTATCTCGTCTACCCCGTGCCTTTGTATTGAAGGCTCGCTTACGCCTAAATCATCAATCCTGCTTCTTAATTTCTCAATAGCTAAGTCCGTAACCCCTTCCCGCAAGTTCTCCGGGATATTGCTGGTATCAACTTTAAGCAAAAGCTGCATACCCCCCTGTAAATCCAAGCCTAAATTTATCCGCTTCTCAAAAGGGAAAGCAAAATAGGCGCATAGACCCATAATTGCGATAATAAAAAT